>CAZMLD010000007.1:7968-18316 GCA_964566975.1 uncultured Thiotrichaceae bacterium
TACCTAACTAGCTGGCACAGAAAGAAACGGTATTTGCAGTTAACGGGGTTTCTGATTGTTTTTTTGATGCTGGTCGGTGTTTATGGTGCAACGATATTTTATCGCGCCTCCGCGACTGAACTGGTCGATGCTTTAAGTGCGTCTTGGAGTTTGATGCTATGAATATAGAAAATGAAAAGTCGGCACCATCAACAATCGCGCAGCTGGTTGAAGTGAGTGGTAGTAATACAGATACAGATAATATGGCTAGACACACGGCTAATCGATCAACTGACGAGAGCAGCAATAAAGTCGAATTAATGGAAAGGCTTTTAGATATGAACATGCTGGTGTCGGGTAGTGACATTGGGCGTGAAATCCATGATGATTACAGAAGAATCAAGCGACCACTGGTTTCTAATGCCTGTGGCCGCAATCAGGCCATGGTCTCACGCGGTAACTTAATTCTTGTGACCAGTGCCATACCAGGTGAAGGAAAAAGTTATACGGCAGTCAATCTAGCGTTGTCAATAGCGCAGGAAATCGATACCACGGTTCTACTGGTGGACTGTGACGTGGCTAAGCAGGGTGTCAGCAGAATACTGGGCATTGAAAACACTAAAGGTCTGGTAGACGTGCTAGAAGGAGATGATCTGGGCATAGGTGATGTTATGTTACAGACTGACATTGCAAATTTCCGCGTGGTTTCTGCTGGTAAGCAGCATGAGTATGTGGCTGAGCTGCTTTCCAGTCACCGTATGACCGATCTGGTCAATGAAATAGCCAGCCGCTACAGTGATCGCATTATTATCTTTGATGGCCCGCCGTTGCTGCCTACACCACAAACGCAAATTATTGCTGGTCTGGTTGGTCAGGTGGTATTTGTGATAGAAACGGGGAAAACACCTCAGTCACTGGTTGAGGAGGCGCTGGAGATGCTGCCAGAAGAGCAGGCTGTTGGGCTTGTATTAAATAAAAATGAAGGTTTGTCCGGCAAAGGCTATTACTACGGGTATTATGGTGATGATCGTTAGTGATGTTTGTGTAATGAGTTAACTTTGAATGCTAACATTGTTAGCTCTATTGTTTTAAGTGTGAGGATAAATGGCTGTTGAAAACGCATTGACTGTTGATGTCGAGGATTACTTCCAGGTTTCGGCGTTCGCTGACAGTATTGGTCAGCATGAATGGGATGATCATCCCTTACGCGTTGAGCAAAACACCAATAAGTTACTGGATCTGTTTGATGAGTATGAGATTAAAGCCACATTTTTTGTACTCGGCTGGGTAGCAGAAAGAGCAAAAGATCTGGTTCTTGACATTGCTAAAAGAGGACATGAAGTAGCTAGCCACGGCTACAGTCATCAGCTGGTGTACAACCAGACGCCTGACGTCTTTCGCGAGGAAACAATCCGTTCAAAAAGTATACTGGAAGATATCGTTCAGCAACCGATAAGAGGCTATCGTGCCGCCAGTTATTCAATTACCAATCGCTCACTTTGGGCGCTGGATATTTTGGCTGAAGCAGGATTTGATTATGATTCCAGCATATTCCCTGTGCGCCATGATCGTTATGGTATACCCGACAGTCCCGAATTTCCATACATCTTAGATACGCCGGCAGGACATAAGCTGGTTGAATTTCCTTTATCCACTGCCAAAATCATGAAATACCGACTGCCTATAGCTGGTGGCGGATACTTTCGCCTTTACCCTTACTGGTTGAGTCGAACCGGATTGCGACAGGTTAATCGCAGAAAAAAGCCGTTCATTTTTTACCTACACCCTTGGGAAGTTGATCCTGAGCAACCACGTATATCAGCAAGCCGATTTTCTCGCTTTAGGCATTATAACAACCTGGATAAATGTGAAGGCAGGCTGCGGAGACTTGCCTCTGATTTTCAGTTTAGTACGGTTGAAAAGGTGCTACAAAGCCAGGGTTTACTGTAAATAAGCCGATGTTTTTTTATGGATTAGAATGTTGACCTACAAAGTCTCATCAGAGCCACTTACAACTGCGGCGCAAGTGCAGGCAGAGTGGCAGGATTTACAGAGTCGCAGTGAGTGCAGTTATTTTCAGAGCTGGGGCTGGATAAGTTGCTGGTTGAAAAAAATTGGCCTTGCGCAACAGATCACGCTAGTCAGAGTGTATCAGGGAGATACGCTGGCAGGTCTTGGTCTGTTTGTTTCCGCTGAATTCATCAGGCGAAAAATGGTTCGCTGCAGGGTAATGTACCTTAATGAATACCCGCTTAGCGGCAATAATATGGTAATGGAATACAATGGGTTGCTGGCGCAGGCCGGCTGTGAACAGGCAGTGTATCAACACACACTGGCGCACCTGTCGAGACAGTTTCCATTGATAGACGAGTTTCATTTTGGCGCATTATCAGCGCCAGCTTATTCTACTCTGGTGCAATGCAGCGTTGACGGTTTACGTTGTACGGTAAAGGATGAATCACCGTCATGGCAGGTAGATTTGACTAAATTTGAATCGGGTATGGATGCCTACCTGTCAACATTAAGTAAAAACAGTCGTGCACAAATTCGATATACACGCAGGCAGTATGAGCAGCATTCAGCCATTTCGTTTCAGGTAGCCGAAGATGTTGAGCAGGCACTGGCTTTTTTTGATGCACTAAAGCTGTTGCATGTGGCTCGCTGGCAGGAAAAAGGCGAAGGTCATGCTTTTAGAGATAAATGGGAAAAATTTCATCGTAATCTCATCCAGCAACGTTTTACTTCGGGTGAAATTCAGATGGTAAAATTAGCAAATGAGCAGCAAGACATCGCTTATTTATACAACTATGTATGGAATAAGCGGGTATATGTTTTGCAAATGGGGTTTAATTACTCTGCTAATAAACGAATAAAACCAGGTTACTTGGCGCATGCCATGGCGGTGGTATATAACCGCGATAATGCAATGCAGTTATATGATTTTATGCATGGTTTTTCACGTTATAAAAGCTCATTGAGTGATCTGACGGAAGATCTGGTCTGGCTTATCTGGCAACGACCGCGGCTGAAATTTCGCATCGAGAACCTGGCAGTAACGATAGTTCGAGCACTACGAAAAAAATATAAAGGGGCAGGTTAGTTGTCTGTCTCGTCGGAGAAAAGAAGATGTTGGCTGCGAGCTAAAGTTTATTGTTTTAATCGTTGCAGGCGTTGCCCCCTGTTATTTTTTGGCTACACGATGCCAGCGGCTTGTTAATTTTTCCAGCAGCCATACCGAAACACCACCTACAGCGCCTAATAAATGTGCCTCAGTTAATACTCGGCCACCGGCTACATCCTCTGAACCAGGCAGCGCGCCGAAAAAAAACTCCCAGCATAATTTTGCAAGCAGTACCGCCACCAGCACATAACCACTTAGTGGGTAAAAACGAATTTCACGCAGAGCGCCATAGATGAACAGTCCGTGCAAGATGCCTGACAAGCCCACATAATAACGAATATCGGTTAGCCACCACCATAAACCCGCACTAAGCACACTGGCGGAAATCAGCGTCACCAGCAACCATTGTATAACACTGGCGTGTTTGCTAAAAAAGATGGCAACAATAGCTAGCCCGGCCATATTTAATAACCAGTGTGTCCAGCTCAAATGCACGATGTGACCACTAAATAATAACCATAAACTTCCCTGCTCGACAAGCACACGATCAAAACGCCAGCTTTCAGCCCAGTTAATCTGTAATATCAGCGAGAATATAAACAGAAAGAGCCACAAAATATGACTGGGATGATAACGATAATGAAACTTTAATGGCGTAGATGTGGTCATTGTAATAGGCAGCCTGTTCAGCATTTGTTATTATTCTGTGGATATCGTAGCGCGTTGACTTCTTCTCGTACGGCACAAATATTTTAGCATCATGAGTGGCGCTGAGTTTTGCTGAAGGACGCGCAGTAACAGCGTTTTAAAAAATCCGTTGTGCTGGTGTTCGTGAGTTCATCACAAACCCAGTCTCAACTTATTTATCGAAACCCTCTGGCTGATGTAAGCTGCTCACCAAGTTAAAACGAGATGAACAGCACACAATTTAAATAATTTAATCGGTGTAAGCTAAGCGTTTGCACACATTTGGAGTTTTACGTGTTTTATAAGTCAAAAAGTAGATGTCTACAGCATAATAGCAAGCGAAATAAAGGTAAACAAAGCGGCTTTACTTTAATCGAAATCATGGTTGTGGTTGTGATTATCGGTATATTAGCCAGTGTCGTGGTGCCGCGTATTATGGACAACCCAGATAAAGCCCGCGTTGCAAAAGCACAAAATGATATTCGTGCGCTAGGCAGTGCGCTGGACATTTATCGTCTTGACAACTTTGTCTATCCGACCACCGATCAGGGGCTTGAAGCCTTGGTCAGTGAGCCTACCATTGCCCCTTTGCCACCAAACTGGAAGCAGGGTGGGTATATTAAAAAGCTCAACAGTGACCCCTGGGGCAATGAATATCTCTATTTAAGCCCAGGTGAGCACGGCGAAATAGATATTTTCTCACTCGGTGCCGATGGTGTGCCTGGTGGCGAAGGTGCAAATGCCGATATTGGCTCATGGGATCCGAGTTAAACCTCATCACCATTGCCCGATTTATGCAGTAAACAGGTTATTTAACAACCCCCGTTGCGTGGAGGCAGGCGTTAAGCTCGGCGCTTTTTGTGCCAGAATACGCTTATGCGGCAGTCGATCAGAGCAATAAACAGGGCAAAAAACAGCATGATAAAAAAACAGCAAGGTTTCACTCTGATAGAACTGCTGGTTGTTGTGGTTATCGTTGCCATCTTGTTTACCTACACGACACTTGCCATTCGTGGTAATTCAGCAGAAGACTTCATTAAAGAAGAAGCGCAGCGGCTGGAGCGTTTAGTCCAGTTGGCGATGGAAGAAGCCATTCTACGCGGTGAAGAATATGGCCTTGAAGTTTATGTTGATGGTTATCGTTTTCTACGGTTTTCTGAAAATGAGTGGCTGCCGCTTGCTTCTGACCGAATATTGCGTGAGCGAAAACTGTCGCATGACATAGAATTAGAAATGAGGTTGGAAGACACGGCAATTTCTATGGCCACGGCACTGGATGCGATGTCCGATAACAAGGTTGAGCTGGACGATAATATTGACGAGGCTGAGGACGCAGAAAAAGTGACCGTTAAACCCCAGGTTTTTTTACTGTCCAGCGGTGAAATCACCCCAGAATTTGATATTCGGTTTTTTATATCGGGTGTTGAAACCAGTTATATTGTGAGAGGGCTGTTTGATGGCACGCTTAAAACGGAAGTTAGCGACTTATAGTATGACTTATGGATGATAAAATGCCCGAGCAAACTGCGGAGTCACCCAAGTCATCACTGAGAACTTTTATGTCCCGATTATTTAAGCTTTCGCACAAAAAAAATAATCGAACTGGCAGGCGGCGCCTAGGGCATAAAAAACAGCAGGGGTTTACCTTGATAGAAGTGATGGTGGCACTCACTATCATCGCCATTTCGCTTACTGCCCTGATCAGTACCTCAGGCGCACAGGCGAACAGTGTTTCTTATTTAAAACAAAAAACTCTGGCGCACTGGGTTGCCATGAATGAGCTAACGCAATTACGCATTTTGGGCTCGCTGCCTGATGCTGGCGATAAAAAAGGCTCTACCAAAATGGCAGACCATGAGTGGTTCTGGATTCGCAGCAGCGTAAAAACAGAACAGGAAAATACTCGGCAAATAACTTATATCGTTTTTTCCGATAAAGATTATCAAAGAAACCTGACCACACTTATTGGTTATGTCACACAATAATTTTGAGTTGTCGCATAAAAATGGCTGATTATAAGCGCCGGGCTAGGCAACAGGGCTTCACCTTGCTGGAGTTAATGATTGCCAGCATCATTTTTGCGATTATGGCAGTGATGGCTTATGGCGGTCTGAGTAACGTCATTGATAACAGTCAGTCATCTGAACGCGCACTGCAACGTCTGCAACAAATTCAGCAAAGTGTCTCGGTTTTAAATCGTGATTTCAGGCAAATGGTTCCCCGTTCTATCCGCGATGAGTTTGGCAACAGACAGCCGGCTTTACTGGCGGGTAATCACATCGATAACCTAGTAGAATTTACTCGTGGTGGTCGCGTTAACCCCGGTGGTTTACGGCGTAGTAGTTTACTTCGAGTTGCCTACCAGTTCGAGGATGAATCTCTGATCAGATTGCAATGGCCGCATCTGGATCGCACCCAGGGGCAGGAGCCCAGAAAGACCGTGCTTATTGATAACCTTGAACAGGTCACTATCCAGTTCCTGGATGGCAATGGCGAATGGCAGGAACAATGGCCGCCATTAAATGTGCTGTCTGGGGAAGCAGTACCACCTGTGGCAATAGAAATTGTATTGCAGCTAAACGACTGGGGAAAAATTCGCCGTTTATATGAAATAAATCTGCCTTAGTCAGGTTTGGCGAGCTTTATAATGTGTAACTCTCTAATCAAAAAAACAGGCCGCTTTAGTGGCAAGCGCCAACAAGGTGTTGCCATCATCACGGCGCTGTTAATTGTGACACTGGCAGCGACTGTCAGCGTTACCATCAGTACACAGTTACAGCTCGATGTGCGCCGTACCGGTAATTTAATTGCGACTGACCAGGCGCATATTTATTCACTGCTGGCGGAAAAGTCTTTACAGGTGATTTTACAAGATGATGACCTGCGTGAGCACCTGATAGAAACACTGATCAAAGACGGTATTGCCAAGCAGCCCCTATTTATTGATAATGCGTCAATTGTCGCTGAGGTAACTGATCTGAATGCCTGCCTGAATATCAACTCACTGGTCATCGATGGCAGCATCAATACGGTAAATGAAGCGAGATTAAAACGATTATTTGACAATAACGGCATTCCTGGCGCATTGACTGCGGCAATTGCCGACTGGACCGATCCAGATTTAAACACGAATACCAATGGTGCTGAAGACGGTTATTACATGAACCTTGAGAAAGCCTATCGTACCGCGCAGCTACCGTTATACAGCATCAGTGAGTTACGTTTAATAAAAGGCTTCGAGGACAACCAGATCTATCGAGCGGCTAAAAGGCTTATCGAAGGCACAACAGATAAAGACAGCGGGCGTTTTTCAGGGCCGCAGCTCTGTGCTTTTAACAGACTGAATAATAATGAACCATTCACCATCAACATCAACACTGCCAGCGTTGAAGTGCTAAAATCGCTACAGCCAGGTATCACGCAGGCGCAGCTGGACGATATACTGCGACAACGTGTTAATAATGCGTTCACTGCTGTGCCCGATGTATTTACTGGCGACAATCGTGATGGCCTTGTTCCTACAAGCCGTTATTATTTGCTTAAATCAAAAGTAGTCATCGGTAATGCCAGCAACGTGATGTACAGCATTATTTACTGGGACGATGCAAAAAAGTTGATGACCACGTTACACCGTACTTTACGCACACTATAACCATGACAGAGTTCCAAAGCAGAGTATCAGCACCATGAGTGAAACCTTACTCGTTCACTACAATATAGAACAGGCACAACAGGCCAGCTGGGCGGTGTGTAATGATGCGGGCGAACTTACCAGTAAAATAAACACCGGCACACTTGATGAACTTGGTGAGAATGCTGCTGCGCTCGGTTGTCGCGTTATTGTGTTATTAAATAGCCAGTGTTTGCACATAAACCAGTTGCAGCTGCCCACCACCAACCAGCAGAAAATGTTAAAAGCCATTCCTTTTGCTATTGAAGAGTTTATTGCTGAAGACATCGAGAATTTCCATTTTGTTATGGCAAAAAACAAGCCCAGCAACTTAACGGCTGTGGTTGGTATCGATAAAATCACCCTGCAAAATATTGTGCAGATTTTTCAGCAGATAAATATAAGCATTGAAAAAATTATTCCCGATGTATTATGTTTGCCAGCTACTGAACAACAATGGGTTTTCCTTAACTATCTGGACTACAGCTATTTGCAGACAGACGCACTAAATGGCATGGTGCTTTCTCATGATGTGCTGCCGTATATTATTAGCAGTAAGCTCCAGGACGAGTCACAAAAGTTACCCGAAAAATTTCTACTATTTACTGAACAGGACAACAGTGATGCTTTTGATCAGTTAGTACTAGATGGTGAGCAGAAAGAAGGCGAGTCGCAGGATGATGAACAGCGCGATGGCGAGCATCGAGAAAAAATAAACATTGTTTACAGCAAGCACCCACTGGTTGTTTTTTGCGGTCATTACAAACAGGCACTGGTGTTGAATTTATTACAGCACGAGTTTAAAAACAAACGAAAATCATCGGTTTTCTGGCAGCATTGGCGGCTGGCGGCATCGCTGGCGGTTATTGGGCTGGTGATAAGTTTAGCGTTAAGTCATTTTCAGTACGCGCAAATAAAAACGGCAAACGCCAGTACGCAGACAGAAATTGAAAACATATTTAAACAGGCATTTCCAGAAAACCGAAGAATAGTGAATGCGCGTGTGCAGATGGAGCAAAATCTAAACGCATTAAAACGTGGCGCAGGTAATAACAACGGTGGGCTTATCTTTTTGCTCTCCGAATCTTTTGGCGCATTAGGCACAGTGAGCAGTAACATAAGCTTGCAGTCGTTAACTTTTAGAAATAACCGAATGAATATCAGCCTAGAGAGCAATACGCTACAGGCCATTGAAAATTTAAATAAAAGTTTGAATAGCAGCAATGAAATTAAATCTGAAATCACTTCATCGTCTTCAGAAAAAAATAAAGTTAGAGGCAATCTTCGCATTGAAACACACACAGGCGGAAGTCGCTAATGCAACAGCTCGATCAAATCAAACACTGGTTTAACGCACTACAAAAAAAAGAGCAATGGATGCTATCAGCAACCGGCGTGCTTCTATTTGCAACGCTGTTTTATCTTGCTATATGGGAACCAATACATCTTGATTTAAAAGCTGAACAGCAGAAACAGCAATCACAAACAGAAATTTTATTTTGGATGCAACAGGCGGCGGCAGATGTCAGTGTGTTACGCGCAACAGGCAGTCGCAATACGCTGCGTGATACAAACAAACCGGTTACATTGATTATCGAACAGGCAATTAATAATGCAGGCTTAAAACCATACTTAAGAAAAATAGAATCTTCCGGAACAAATGCTGCCAGAGTAACCTTAAGTGATGCCTCTTTTAACCAAATACTGGTCTGGTTAAATACCCTAGCCAAACATAATGGCATACAGGTGGTAAGTGCAAATATTGAACGCGCAGATGGATCTGGGCGTGCGGACGCACGTTTAACACTGGAACGATCGTAATTCTGTTGCCTATGAAAAAAACAAGCTATATTTTAGTTGCGATTGCTGCTTACCTTACACTGCTAATCGCAACCATTCCTGCCCATCTTATTTCTGCTCCTGTTAATGATATGGGTGTCATAAACATACAGGGTGTCAGTGGTTCACTTTGGGATGGCAAGGCCTACAGCATCACCATCAATAATAATGTCGAGTTTAAGAACACGCAGTGGTCTTTTTCTGGGTGGAAGATATTGGTTGGCAGAATAGCGCTGGATTTAAGCAGTCAGTTCGAGGAAAACGATATAAGTGCAGAACTGGGACTATCATTTGCTGGCCGTGTTTTTATTAACAATCTAAAAGCAGAAATATCCGCGCAACAAGTTGCTCAACTAGCGAATATCCCGATGGCACAATTAGCTGGTTTAATCAGCATTAATATTGATTCTGCACAGTGGAAGCAGGGCGAGCTACCCGTCGCCAGTGGGGTAATAAACTGGCGCAATGCGGAGGTTACCGTTGCTGAAACCGCTTCTCTGGGTGATGTAACGATAACGTTATTTGAGTCAGCACAGCAGCGACTGCAGGCAGATATAAAAAACCAGGGTGGTGACATTAAAATTGATGGCATGGCCGAGCTGTTAGCCGAGGCGGACTACGCCGTCAATATTACGCTTTTGCCAACAGCATCTGCCAGTAACAACATTAAACAAAGTTTGGGATTCTTTGCTAAAAGGCAGGATAGCGGTGAATACCTGTTAAAACATAGTGGCTCACTTCATGCAATAGGATTGATGTAAACGCCGCTTGAACACCAAATATTTCCATGACTAAAATAAACGGCATAACGGTCACCAGTGAAAACAAGTGCTCTTTTTGCACGGGTTCAATTTGCTGCACCTATGTCACCCAGCATATTGACACCCCCCGTTCTAAAGCCGATTTTCGTCAATTATTATGGCAGGTGTCGCACCGCCACGTAAAAATTTATAAAGACGATGATGGCTGGACCTTACTGGTGGATGGTCATTGTCAACATTTACAGATCAATGGTGGCTGTGGCATTTATCATCATCGCCCTGATATCTGCC
>CAZMLD010000008.1:0-1903 GCA_964566975.1 uncultured Thiotrichaceae bacterium
CAATCACCTGGTGAATGGCCGATAACATCGGTGCGGCGACATCATCAACATAAACTTGGTCACCGTTTAGCATGAGTAATGCCGGTTGTGTTGCTTGAGCGTTTTCTGTGTCTGCCCGCGCTGTGGCTAACTGCTCATCAACAAGCCACATGGCATCATCACCGTCGGCATGTGGCTTACGGCAAGAGCCATGTAATAGCCGATTGATACGTGATTTAATGATTAAGTTGGGGCGTGTTAAGCCGTCATACATGATGTGAGGAGCGGTTTCATTTAGCCATAAGGTGGTTTGCGGTGAATCTTGCAAAGACTGCAAACCAATGTCGTAACTTAGCCACTCATCAACAGGAAAAGACTGCTCTGGCTGTAAGCATAATAAATGCACATAAGCATGTTTTCCCAGCGCGATGCAATGCCTGTGGTCGGCCTGCCATGTTTGGCTAGCAAGGCAGGTTTCACCGTGAAAGCACTTCGCGTGTAAAACAACTGGCTCAGAGCACACTAGCCACAGCGTGAGTTGTTGATGACTAACGTGGCGTATGATGGGGCCAGCAAGAAGCAGAGGGAGTGAGGTGTTGGTTTGCATGATTTGTCAGCATAGTCAGTCTGTGTGTATTGTAGTACATATTACTTGCTAAAAAGTGACAGCAAAAGGCTAACAGAAAAAATTCACCTGCTCATAAGGGGCGCTGTAACCAGCGTGCTTTCCACTTTTTTACATTCGGCAAGTATCTGCCATATTCATAGATGGCTAAACCCGCAATGATGAGTAGCGTACCGAGCCATACTTTACTGCTGATGGCCTCATCATTCAAAAAATAGCCCAGTAACAAGGCAGTAACCGGTGTTATCAGCGTTATAATGGCAACGCGTTCTGGTGTCAGATTTTTCAGTAAATAAAAATACAGTGAGAAGCCAATCGCAGAACCCACTAAACCCAGATATAAAATAGAGAGCGCTGATTTAATCGGCACAGTTTCTGGCCAGCTACCTGACACCAGAATATTTAAAAAAAATAGCGGTAGTGCAATGCAAATGCTGCCAGCGGTAATGGCTACCGGATGAAAGTCTGGCTGTTGCTGTTTGATTAACACCGCTCCAGTCGCCTGAGATAGCGCACTTATTATGGTGGCGAGGATGGCTAGCATCATCATTGTTGAAATATTTAGACCTTCAACAAATACCACCAGCAAACCGACAAAACCAACCGCCATGCCACTAAGATGTGTGCCAGAAAGCCGGCTATCTTTTAATATCATACTGGCAAGCACGCTGGTAAAAATAGGTGACAAACCAAACACCACGGCAATCCAGCCACTGGGCATATGTTGTGCAGCCCAGTATACAAAACTCATGGCGATATAAAGCGTTAAACCACTAATCAAATAAACGCGTCGTGCTTTTTCGTGCCAAGGAAATACAATTTTCATTATGCGTAACAGCGCGAACAGGGCAAGCAGACCAATTGCCATACGTGCTGCAACCCCAAACTGAAAACCGACATCATTGCCACTCCATTGAATAGCGAGTGGTGTTGTACTCCAGATCAGAATAACCGTGAGATAGGAGATGGGGACTGACACTTTTTTATTCCTCTTTTTTTAATGTGGTGGTGAAGCAGTTTGCCGATCTTTCCTGCATATCGCCACTGTGCCGCAGCAGAATAAATTATAATTAGTGCATAAAAAAAGCCGCTATGTTTAGTAGCGGCCTTTTGAAATTTTCTTGTATAGGGTGTTTATAAAGATAAAAAATCAAAAGGCCAGCGTGTTCGTTTCCAGTGAAAACGGACAGGCATCAGGATAGCGGCAACTTGGTGTGTTTGATTGATCATGTTTTAATAGTGATTTAATTTCATCTGGCTGTCAACAGGTATCTGGCTGATGTGATGAAATTGAAAGCG
>CAZMLD010000008.1:2003-17874 GCA_964566975.1 uncultured Thiotrichaceae bacterium
ATGTCTGTCGGTGAGTCGAAATAACAGCGAACTGAAATTCGCTGTTACTTTTTTGTTTCTTAGCCATGCCTTAAAATAATTTTTTTCGCCTTAACCACAACGGCAACATCAGCAGTAACGAGAGCGCACCGAGAGATCCGCTACTGCTGCTTTCTGAGGAGGGGGCTGCACTCACTTCGGTAGTTTCAGTATCGGTATTGTCTGCACTATTGTTATCAATTTGTGCTGTACCTGCCGTTACTGTATTGCTTAATGTGCCAGCGGTTGTTGCCGACACGGTAACATTAATGGTGCTTATTTCAGTCGCATTCATAAGCGGTTTGATACAGCTTAGCGTTGTCTCAGCCAGTGAACAATGCCAGTCTGAGTTTGCTGTGTCATCCGAGATATAAGTTAAACCTGATGGTAAGTGATTAACCAGTTTCGCACCCAGTGCCATGCCGTTGCCATTGTTGGTGGTGATAAACGAGTAAACAAAATGATTGCCTGCCATCACTGGGTCGGTATCATCCTGCACCACCAAGCTGAGATCAATGGTTTTTTTATCGGCACTTAGATAACGTTGTGCATAAACATTGTCTGCACCATCCTGACCATCACTGCTCCATGCGATAACAAAATCATTGTCCGCCGCCATCGCTATGCTGGGTGCTTCTTGATCGCCGGTGATGATGGTATTCACCAGATGTTCATTAATGTCTTCGGCAGTGCCATTGGCGTTATAGCGCCTAGCATAAACGCCAAAATCATTAACGCTCTCACCTTCCTGAGCGAAACTGCGCCAGCTAATGACAAAGTCACCGTCCGCATCCATGGCAATACTTGGGGATGCCTGGTCGCCAGTAGTGACCGTATTGACGATACTCTCAGTGATATTCACCGCGCTTCCATCTGCGCGGTAACGTCGAGCATAAATATCAAAGTTACCGTTTTTCTGGATGTCACTATGCCAAGCGATAGCAAAATCACCGTCCGCGTCCATGGCGATGTCGGGGTCAGACTGTGTACCGAGGGTGCCAGCATTAACCAGAAATTCATTGCCCATGATGCTGCCACCGGCATCATAACGTTGTGCATAAATATCAACATCACCGTCAATCAGCACATCGCTGCTTTCCCACACGATGACAAAAGCACCTTTCGCATCCATTGCTATGCTGGGTGCTACTTGGTTGCCGGTGGTGGTCGTGTTGGCCTTAAATTCGTCGCCAGCCATACTGCCATCGGCGTTATAACGTTGAGCATAGATACCAAAACTGCCTGAGGTATTGTTTTCTTGGCCAAAGCTGTTCCACGTGATAATGAAATTACCGTTGGCCGCCATCGCTGTGTCAGGGTTAGATTGAAAGCCGATGGTATAACTGTTTACGCGAAATTCTGCGCCTGCCGTGCTGCCATCGGCGTTATATCGTTGTGCATAGACATTTCGAATACCATCGTGAGTACTGCTCCAGCTGATGACAAAGTCTCCATCTGCATCCATGGCAACGTTGGGGACTTCTTGCGTTGCCAGGGTACTTGTATTCACTCTGAATTCAGCACCAGCAGCACTGCCATTGGTGTTATAGCGTTGAGCATAAACCCCAAAGCTCCCGCTATCCTGGGTATCGCTTTGCCAGGTGATAACAAAATTACCACCCGCATCCATGGCTATAATCGGCGCCGACTGATTATCCGAGATGAAAGTATTAACACCAAGTTCGGTGCCAGTGCGATCACCTGGTGATGCCAGAAGTTGTGTACTGTTCAGTGAAAGCAGCGCCACTGCTGCTAGATGGGAGTATTTTATCATAGCCATCTTGTTACCTATATTAAGTGGTTTTTTCTACTGATTTTTTTGTGATGTTATTAATTGTTTTGCATAAATAATGCCATAGTTATAAATTATATAATTATCAAACAGTTACAAAATCACGTATTTTATTTACGGATAAAATTATTGACGGTTAATTTAATCTGAAGGCGTAAAATAGTCGAAGGAAATATGATGAATAGTGATATAAATTAGTGAGTTATTGTTGTATTTTTCCGCTTTTTGTCAGTCATGGCGGTTGTCGATATTATTTACAGTTTTTTGTTATAAGTGCTTGGTTTATTATAATAAAACGAATATTTTTTGTTTTATTGCGCTTTGTAAGAAGGCAGAGCAAAAATGCCAGGTTCCTTAAACGTTATTGAATATAACGGATGGGTGTAAAAAAATTTAACAACTCTATTCTAAAGTTTAGCTGTTTTTATTTCTGCAAATTTCGCTCGTTGAATTCAATCAAAAAATGCATATATAAATGCAATGGAATTATTCAAACTATTGATTTTAAAAAATAATAATCGATTTTTTTGCGGGTGATTATGCTTTCGCAACTACCGTTAGTTAGCAAAAATATTTGGCTAAGCCAGAGATAAAAAAACCATTTCTGATTTAACAGCCACCTAGCAGGCATTAAGGAAAATAATAGTGTCAACTTTATGAGGCGGCGAATGTCGTGCTAATAAAACTATCATAAGCGTTTGATTTATATTTGTTTTTTTCTGTCCTGTTCTGGTTCAGGTGTTAGTGCCACAGAAAACCAACTGTCATAAAATTTGACCGTATAATAAGTAATGTAATTGCTAATTGTTTGATAATTATAAAATTTATAACTCTGGCACTATTGATGCAAAGAAACAAATATCACTATTTGATTTGCCTAATAGCGATTTGCGTCAAACATGATTTATCCATGTGTCATTGTTTTTTATGAGGAAAAAACTATGAAAAAACCTTTAATTTTGCTTGCGGCTATGGCTGTGGCTAATACCATGACGGTCAATGCCGCCTCTGTCACTCTGTTTGACTGGGCCGTTAATATTGATGGAACAGCCGTCTGTCCAGATGATTTTTCCTGTGCTAGTGCTGCCTTGCCATCCTCTGTTGATGCCAGCGGCTTTGATTTTGGCCCCGAGATTGACCCCGGCACTGGGATTGGCAGCATAAGTTATACGATCACTGGTACAGGTGACCATTACGCTGGCTTTTATGTCGATCACGACGTCGGTAGTGAATTTTTTGACGAATTTGGTAGTAGTGGCGGCGCGCCACTTGCTGCTGGTCAGTCGTGGGAGGTTGATGACCCGTTCTTTGGCGATATTTTTGTGCCAAATTTTTTAAATAGCAGCTTAGATAATAGCAATGGCGTGTCGTCAGGTGATAATGACGTTGCCATGGCATTGGCATGGAATTTCACCCTAGGGGAAGGCGTGGGTTTTGGCGAAACGGCAACAATAGATTTTATTTTGTCAGAGATCATGCCAACGGGTTTTTTTCTGCTTTCCCTGACTGACCCAGAAACAACGGTTTATTTCAGTAGTTCACTTTCCATTACATCCAATCCCGTTCCTGTGCCAGCGGCAGTATGGCTGTTTGGTTCTGGTTTGATTGCTTTGATGGGTGCTGGTGTTAGGCGTAAAAGCCAACAAGCTCAAGCGTTATAACTAAATTGACAAGCATTTAATGTTAGGAGGAAAGGTTTATAAAATGATCGGGCTATAACAGACCCGCGAAATTAAGGCGATGAGGAGAGTTAGGCTATGCTCACTAACCACGATCAGATGCCGTCACTCACATAACCATCCTTGTCACCTGTATTAAGCGGAAAAATAAAAAAAACAGGAGGAAGTGTGAGATGACTACTAAGCGACATAACTTTCGAAACCTGCGCTCTCGAAGCATCAACTTGGCGGCCATTCTGGTCGTCTCGTTGTTGACTGGAGTTGCTGGCGCCACGCATACCGGAGGACACCCTGCGTCTCCGGCTGGAGATCTCGCCTTTGACCGAGAAGACTTAAATTTCATTCTAAAGCAGATTAAGTTCGCCGAGCGGCATGCCGCAGGCGAAGAGCTGCTGGACATCCTGCCGAACGCGAGCATTCCTTGGGGTTTGCGTACCGTTGACGGCTCATTCAACAACCTGATTCCTGGCGAAGAGCACAACGGACAGGCAGGTCTGGAATTTCTATCAAATATAGAGCGAATCTATCCCGTGGCACAGGATCTGACTGTTGAGCTTGCCCCCGGTGATGTCGCAGGAACACCAACCAGTTATACGCAGGGTGACGGCCGTACCGTACAGGATTCTACCCCGCGTCTGATCAGTCATTTGATAACAAATCAGTCGATTAACAACCCGGCGGCGGCGTTTGCTGCAGCCGAAAACCCAGATTCGTTTATGTCGATTGCAGACATCAATGGTGTGGCGGGTTTCGTTATTCCCAACATTGCCGTGGATGAGGGTCTGTCCGCCCCGTTTAACGCCTTTATGACCTTTTTCGGTCAGTTTTTTGATCACGGTCTTGATCTGGTTAATAAGGGTGGTAACGGTGTGGTGTTTATTCCCTTACAGGATGACGACCCACTGTTTATACCTGGCAGTCCCATCAACTTTATGATGTTGAAGCGGGCGACACTGGATGCGGGAGCAGATGGCATCATCGGCACCAGCGATGATGTCTCTAATCCGATTAACGCCAACACCCCTCACGTCGACCAGCAGCAAACGTACGCCTCACATTCTTCCGCGCAGATATTACTGCGGCACTACGAAGTTAGAGGTGGTAGTTTACAGGCTAGCGGTCGTTTGCTTACTGGTTTTGGTGATGATGGTATCCTCGATAACGCCGATGATGGTGGCATGGCAACCTGGGATGCGGTACAGGCTCAGGCGAGGCAGAAGTTAGGTATCATCCTTGATGATCTCGACGGCAATAACATACCCATGTTTGTGGCTGATGCCTACGGTAAATTTATTCCTGGACCAGCACGTGGTTTGCCTCAGTTGATGACCACATCGGGTCCGGTTGAAGGTGATTTATCTTCACTGGTGGATGCAACTCAGGCTATCCGTATTGGCCAGAGCTTTTTTGTTGATGTCGCCCATAATGCCAATCCGGTGGGTCGTGATGGGCCATTAAGAGCGGATCGAGATCGGAGAATTAACCCGCGCATAGATATGCTTGCTGATGGCAGGCCCCTGCGTGGCTTACGCCAGCCACCGCCTCCAGGTTTTTATGATGATGAACTGCTGGGTGTGCATTTTGCCTGTGGTGATGGTCGCTGTAATGAAAATATCGTGCTGACCTCAATTCACAGTATTTTTCATAGCGAGCACAATCGGCTCAAAACACTGACTCAGCGTGTGGTGCTGGATACATTCGATTTGGCCTTTTTGAATGAATGGCTTGATACCCCCGTGACGGTGTATCCTGGCTGGGCTGGTCTGCCATTTCCCACTTCCGATGCTTCCCGAGGAAACCAGGCTGCAACGCAGGCAGCGGTTAATGTGCTGGATCTCGACTGGAACGGCGAGCGTCTGTTTCAGTCCGCTAGGTTCGGTACCGAAATGCAATACAACCGTATTGTGTTTGATGAGTTCGTGCCAACACTGGCGGGTCTGAAAGACGATTTTGTAAGTTTTCACACCGATGTTGATCCCACCATTGTCGGTGAGTTTGCCCATGTAGTGTATCGTTTTGGGCACTCAATGTTAACGGAGACGGTTGATCGTTTTGATATTGATTTTAATCTTATCGGTGGTGAGCCACAGCTGGATTTGATTGAAGCATTCCTTAATCCGCTAGCGCTTTATAACTACGATGATGGCACACGTACTTCCTTGCTTACGCCTGAAGAAGCGGTCGGTGCGGTACTTCGTGGTGTGGTTAGAACACGGGGTAATGAAATCGACGAATTCATTACCAGTGCGTTGCAAAATAACGTTTATGGTTTGCCACTCGATCTGGGTGCGCTCAACATCGCACGCGGACGTGATACTGGGGTGCCTCCGTTAAACACGGCGCGTCGCATGTTTTATGCACAAACGCAGGATGAACGACTCAAGTCCTATATCCACTGGGTAGACTATCTGGATAACCTGCGACACGAACCCAGTATCGTCAACTTCGTTGCTGCTTATGGCACGCATCCAACGCTCGCTGGCGCTGACGGTATTGTTGGCAATAGTGACGATCCAGTGCAGAGTTTTGCCGAAAGACGTGCTGCAGCCTGTGCCATCGTCGGTTCGCTGACGACTTCGGCAGAAGTGTACTGTACAACCAACGGCTTCTTTGAAGGGCCGATACTACCCGTTGCTACGCCGCCTGATGCACACGACTTTATGTATAGCCTAGGTACTTGGGCTACGGGTTCTGATGGCATGGTGACCACAGGTCTGGAGACAGTTGATTTCTGGAACGGTGGTTTGGCTGAAGAACGCATGCCCTTCGGCGGTTTTCTTGGCTCGACTCACAACTTCGTGTTTGAGACCCAGATGGAGAGTCTGCAAAATGGTGACCGTTTCTACTATATCGGTCGCACCAGTACTATCCATCTGTTCAGTGAGCTAGAGTCAAACTCATTTACCGCACTGGCTATGCGTAACTCCGACATGGGTGACCCAGGAGCAGGCAGTATGTCGCTTAATATCTTCTCGCTGCCTACGCATATTCTCGAAGTTGATCAGAGTCAGCAGTTTGATGCGGCAGGTGATTTGACCACTGCCGACCCCGAAGCTGATGATGGCGGGCTGATACCGCTGATTATTCGTGTGGCAGACTTCCTGACCACCAACATCGAGGTGGCCTTCAATGCTATTGGTGACTTTATTCTTCAGTACACTGGCGGCGACCATGTCACCATCGGCGGTACCGAGCATAATGACACGATTATTGGTGGCATCGGTGATGACTCACTGTTAGGTCGTGAAGGTAACGACCGAATCGAGGGTGGTGATGGTGCCGATCTTATCGAAGGTGGACCTGGTGATGACATCATTACCGACCTTTCCGGCCCTGATGTGATTGAAGGGGGTGAAGGCAACGATGCTATTGCCAGCGGCAATGAAGAAGATGTGATCTTCGGTGATGCCGGTGATGACTTCATCATCAATTCTAGTGAGTTCGGCGAAATCTTTGGTGGTCTCGGTAACGACTTTATCCTCGATGGTCACCACCTTAGCCACATCAGAGGGGGTGCTGGTGACGACTGGATGGAAAACCTTGGCGGTGGTGAAGACCTCTTCCAGGGGGATAACGGTGCAGCGCCTGAGGCGGGTGAACCGGCCGTTAAGGGTAATGATGTGTTTATCGGTCGTGGTGGTAATAACGATGCCGACATGGAAAACGGTGATGACATTGTCGTCGACGGCCCTGGAATAGATCGTGTGGAAGGCCAAAACGGCTTCGACTGGGTCAGTTTCCAGAACGACATCTTCGGTGTCAAAGTTGACCTTGACCTGACCATCTTTAACCGTCCAACCTTACCGCCTTCTAACGATTCAGTACAGAACCGTTATGACCGGGTAGAAGGAATCAGTGGTTCACCCTTTGGTGACATTCTCAATGGCACCGGAAATGAACCCGGCTCAACCGCTGGCAATGAACTGGTGAACTTTGGGCTGATAGATGGTCTGGGTGCGATGGTGCCTGCTTCTGAGCGAGGTGTGTTACCACCCGACCCTGTTACTGGTGAAGCACAGTTCGGCTGGACAGGTGGTGAAATCATCATCGGCGGTGGCGGCAGCGATCTGCTGGTCGGCGAAGGTGGCGATGACATCATTGATGGTGATGCAGCACTGGATGTGGCATTGATGGTGGTTGGCGACAGTACACGCTATGCCAGTATGCTGGATCTGTCCGGTGATGTGTTCCTGGGTCTCATTAACCCAGGTAATATCTCGATCTCTCGTGTGATCAGCGACCAAGATGCCGCTAATGATGATACCGACACGGCAGTCTATTCAGGTAATCGAGTGTTTTACACCATCGAAAGTGTTTTAGGTGTAATCACTGATGTTAACGCTGATGGCTTCATTCGGGTAACGGATAACCGCCTGCTGCCAGTGGGTCTTCCTATTGACCGCCTGGGTAATGAAGGTAGCGACTTGGTGAGAAATGTCGAAAGGTTGCAGTTTGCCGATCAGACGGTGGTGATACCCTCAGGTGTTGCAGGTTCTGCGGGTAACAACAATAGTGTGGTAGTGGGCGTTCCCACCATTCTGGGCACACTCAACGTGGGTGAGGAGTTGGTCGCCTCCATTGCTGGTGTTAGCGATGCTGACAACGTCAGTTCCGGCGGCGCTGTGACCAGTGCTGTTGACTGGTTATGGGAAGTCGAGCTTGAGCCTGGCAGCAACTTCTTCGAACCGATTGTGCGACTTGTCGCCGGTGCCGATGAAGCTGAGGTGCAGGGAGAGACCATGGTGCTGTCTGTACAGGAAGCTGGGCTGCTAATCCGAGTGGTTGGTGTCTTTCAGGATGAGGCAGGTGTGTTCGAGCTGGTTCGTTCAGCACCGGTTGCTATCTCGGTTCCCTGAGTCAGTAAAAGGAGAGGGTGAGTTAGCATCTGAGGGGAGGCTAACTCACCAGCCTCAGGGAGGTTTCCTGGGGATTTTTAGTTACAATTAATTATCCATAGCCACGCAAGATCAAATTTTATTATCTCACTTTTATTAGGAGAATAAAAATGATGTTCAGGACGATGTTTGCTTTTATTATTATTTTTATAATGAGTCTGTCCACTGCAAATGCAGAGCTTCATCGCTGGGAAATCAGCGAACTGTTTTCAAATGCGGATGGCAGTATCCAGTTTATTGAACTGTTTGAAACCAGAAATGAGGATGAAAACCATTTGCTGCTAAGCGAGGGCGAAAATATCACCAGCACTAGTGGGGTTGATATGAACGTGCTGCTGTTTCCGAGCGATTTGCCCAGTGAGATGACCGCCAGTCGGTTTTTTCTCATCGCTACGGCGGGTTTTTCGGGTTTAGCGGGTGCGGTAACGCCAGACTACATAATGTCTGACTCCTTTCTGTTTACTGATGGTGGTACAGTGAACTTCGCTCACAGTGTCAGTATTGTTAATCACCTCGCGCTGCCAGTAGATGGAACCTTGTCATTGCAGGTAGATCTTTTTAGTGACGCCGAGCCTTTTCCCCTTAGTACAGGCATCAACAGCCCCACTAATTTTGCGGGGGACATTGGTTCAGTTTCTGTCATTCCTGTGCCAGCTGCGGTATGGTTATTCGCCTCTGGCTTATTCGGACTGGTTGCTATTGCTCGTCGTCGAGTCTGAGGGAAAATTAACAAGCTGCTAGGCGTTGTTTGTCTCGGTTTCATCTTGCGCTATTCGCTCGCTCGAAAAAGCTTTTGTCATCGGCGTTAGCTACTCTAGATGATGCTCGACATGATGCTTTTTTATTTTCAGGATTTTCTTCAAAACCTACTTTAATATAATTTTTACAGGGAGTGAAATTTCTTCTAATCGGGGAAAGAATGAGCTCAATAAAGCATTATGTGGCGACCTGTTTGCTGCTCTTTTGTACCTTGTCAGTGGCACAGGAAACACGTGATGATGTGCTGGTTATCGTCAATGCCAACTCTCTGGATTCGCCGCAAATCGGCGCATATTACGCGCAGCAAAGAAATATAAATCCAGCCAATATCGTACACATCAATATACCCGACAGCTATTTTATCAGCTGGACTGATTTTCGTCGCATGCGCGATCAGCTGATTCATTTTATGCAGCGCCATACTCTGAATGAACCGACGTTGGACCCTGCGGTGTGCACTGATGGTGAACCGCCATATTACTGCAACGCCTCTATGACTCAGTTACGCGCACATACCCGAATTCGTTACTTGGTCACTACCCGTGGTGTACCAACGCGCATGACGGTGGATGGTTCCACTCTGCGATTTCCATCGGCACCGACATCGGTTGATAATTACCTTAAATACTGGCTGATTAACTATTTTTCTGAGGATGTGCAACTGGCGTTTTCCGAGCGGGAGCTTGCTTTTGCAGGTGGGCGCGGCATGCGAACGGTTAGTCCTGCGACGGATAAAGAACTGATTATCGGACGCATCGATGGCATCGACCTTAATGCTGCCAAAGCCCTGGTAGATCGCACCATTGCGGTGGAAAATGCAGGTATTTCTGGCATCTGGTATGGCTCAACACAATACTGGCGCTGGTCTGATGAAAACACCATGCAGATGATTTATCCGCCCTCTGCTAGCGCCCTGCAAGGCTGGCGTTATGGGCTGGGCATGTGGCGTGAAGAGCGAGTTGAGTGTATTGATTACCTTGATTTTTCTGGTTTCACTGTGTCGGCTAAGGCACCGAGCCATTGTCGAGTGCAGTTTAATGATGACCGAGACTCGGCGATACAAAGGACACAGGGGATTCGTTATCCAGCGCCGGGTAATTCGTCTTCTCGCACACCGTTGGTGATAGATGCCTTGGGTTATCAGGGCTGGCTGGATGGACAGCGTACTATTGGCAGTTTCGATGCGCTGTTAAATTGGCGCAAGAATAATCAGTGTACGGTGGTATTGTGTGACAATGCCGTCGATCCGGCAGCCTGTCGGGATAGCTCCAGTGATGTATTTGGCGAACTCAACACAGCGTGTGCTGGTGTTGCTGAGGGTTTTATGGCCTATAATCATCAGTCTTGGCCGTTGTCGTATTTCACCATCTGGCCGACTGCCTGGTTTCAGAGCGACAGTGCCAGTATCAACGGCTGGCATGACCCTGGTTCTGGTGACGTTAATCAGCTGGCTTTCCCAGAAGTGCGTAGTGATGACGGTTTTGATGATAACCATAGCCTGTGGTTTCGCAATACCGACCAGGTAGCTAACCCACGGTGTTATGCCGATAGTGATTTTTTTGTGGCACCGTCTATTTCCTGTGTCGAGCAACGGCGACTGCTGCTAACGCAGAAAATAGCGTTGCCAGAGCAAACGCTGAACACGAGCAGTGGACAAACTTTCCGCGTTAGTCTGCGTTACAAAACACAGGGTATGGTTAATGATGTTGCCCTGCGGTTAAGGCTGTTTATTCATGAAACCGGAGCAGGTAATGCACAAATAGACTACGGTGTGAAAACACTGGCTTTATTAACCGCAGTCGACACTGACTGGACGGCTGCTGAGGTTTTTTTTACGCTCGATCCACTGTTACATAATAGCAATAGTTTCGATGGTTTAAAGTTTACGATTGATACACCGAACGTATTTTCTGGCGATCTGGGCATTGATGTTATTAGTGTTAAGGAAATAACCGCAGGGCTGGAGCTGGTCAAAAATGGCAGCTTTTCGTCAGGTCATCACCAGGTAGCCACTGGCGACCATGCCGCTAATTTTTTGAATCGTTTAGGTGGTGTGGCTGTCTGGGGCAGTGTGGGACACCACCAGTCGGCAGGTTGTGCCTTTTGTTTTAACGCCCTGGAAACAATGGTTTATTTTTTACGGGGGCTGCCGCTGGGGGATGCTGTCTGGTTCAAAGAGTCACGCAACAGTGGTATGCTGTATGGCGACCCGCTTTACTCGCCAGTGGCCGTGCGGCTACTGCCACTAAATAATACTGAAATACAAAGCGGCAGCGTTGAGCTAATCGGCAGTGTGGTCAATGGACGTGATCCGTTGCAGGTGAATACCAGCTACACGATTGATGTCTGCATGGCTGACGATTTTTATCACTGTGATCGAGCACAATCTTGGTCAGCTACTGGCATTCGTGGTACTGGCGGCAGCGAAAATACGGCACTTGGCACACTCGCTACCACCGAGCTGGCTGGCGAAGATTTTACCTTACGTTTGCAGGTCAGCAGTCTGAATACGCTGACCGGTCGCAGTCAGCGTATTGCCGACTATTTCAGCATATCGGTGAATGACCCACCCGTAGCCAGTGACGCAGCACTGAATGTGGTGGTCAATACGCCGACCAGTGGCACGTTAAGTGCCAGTGACGAAGAAGATGATGCCTTAATTTACCGCATCGTCAGCCCTGCCACCAAAGGTGTGGTTACTGTGCTTGACCCTGCCACCGGTGCATACCGTTATTCGCCAGGTGCCGCGCAAACAGGTATAGACCAGTTCACTTTTAAAGCCAGTGACGGGCAATACGATTCTAACATTGCCCGTGTGACAGTGAACATCGCTAGCGAGCATCATGCGCCTGTGGCGCTGGATACTAGCGTCAACAGTGATGAAGACGTTGTCGTAATGGCGATGTTAAGTGCCACTGACTTAAACGGCGATACGCTAACTTACAGCCTAGTCAGCGCTGCCGAAAAAGGTAGGGTAATTCTTACCGATAACAGCACGGGCGCATATCGTTATACACCCAATGCCAATGTAAGCGGTAGTGACCGTTTTAGTTTTAAGGTGAATGATGGTGTGCTCGATTCCAGCGCGGCAAACGTCACAATAAACATTATCGCGGTCAATGATGCACCCGTGGCAGATAACGCTAATTTGCACACCAGTGAAGATGTGGCGATAAGTGGCGGCCTGAGTGCCAGCGATGTGGAACTGGATAGTTTACGCTACCGTATTGTCAGCCATGCGGTAAAAGGTCATGTGTTAATCACTGATACGTTAAGCGGTGCTTATTTGTACACGCCAAATACCAATGCCAACGGCGCGGATAGTTTTAGCTTTAAGGTTAATGATGGCCAACTAGATTCCAGTATAGCGATAGTTAGTATCGACATTGCTGCAGTGAACGATGCCCCGATAGCTGTGTCTACAAATCTTAATACAGATGAAAACAGAGCGTTCAGTGGACTGCTTCTGGCGAACGATGCTGAGGGTGAGTTGCTGAGTTACCGCATTGTTAATAATGCGAACAACGGCACCGCTATTATCACCGATGCCAGTACGGGCGCTTATCGCTACACACCAGATAACAATGTTAGCGGCGCTGACCATTTTACTTTTAAAGTCAATGATGGTTTGCTGGACTCGACGCCAGCAACAGTTTCAGTGAACATTGCCCCGGTCAATGTTGCTCCTGTCGCCTTTGATAGTCGCCTCAATACTCTGGAAGACGGGGTAGTGGATGGCGAACTTGACGCGACGGATGACGATGCTGATGTGCTGAATTACCGCATTATTATGAATGGAAGCAAAGGAACAGCAGTGATTACAGATACTAGGACGGGTTTGTATACTTATACCGCTGACACAGGGGCAATGGGTGCGGACAGTTTTTCCTACCAGGTTAGTGACGGTGAGGCGAGTTCTAATATTGCAATAGTAACACTTCAATTACACGCGGTGGTGACGCCAGAAGCAAGCGCGGCGAACTCTGCAGGACGGTTGCACTGGCTTATTGTTTTGCTGCTGTCTTTATTATTCAGCTTACGTTCTATCTCAGTAGCCTGGCGCAAAACAGGGCTTTTTTTATCGGTTAAAATTAACTAGATTATTTCTGTTTATCGATGTTTTTATTCATAAGTAAAGCATCAACTGTCTTCGCGTGTGTCTTTGTTAAAATATGTACGCCAATGATTCATTGTTGCAGGTTATTTTTATATCAGTTACCCGTAAAAAATATATAAATAGTCTATAAAAACCGTATTTTTTTAGTTAGTATTAATTTGTTATAACGAGGAACATGAGAATAAAACCCCTGCTATTTTGTTCACAATTATTTTTTCTGATGCAGATAACGACGTTATTTGCAGACGCATCGGCAGAAGTTATTTTACTGCACGCTGATAATTTTGAACATATTAATTTTGACAAAGTTAACGCTAATCATCATCTCTTTCATGAGCAGAAACTACACATTGAAGTTGACCATAGTGCATCGATTTTAATGAAAGCTTTTGATCAGGTTAGACCTGTTAGCCGAGTCAGTTTTGAATGGCGCAGTAACGGCAGGCCGAAAATTAAAAACGCGGAGCATGAAGAACGGCGTTCTGGTGACGACGCTGTTTTTAAACTGGGTTTATTACTTAAAGCAGATGTCGCATTGTTCAACCCACGATTGCCACCGTGGATGCAACGTGTTGAGAGCTTATTAACTTTTCCGTCAGGGAGGGTAATTTTTCTGGTTGTGGGTGCAAAACATGCTGCGGGCGAGCAATGGCCTAACCCTTATAACAGAAGAGTAACGATGATAGCCATCGAAAGTTCTAATGATTCGCAGAGTTGGCGGCAATCCAGTTATCAATTTGCCAAACCAGTGGATGTGGTGGCGATATGGTTAGTGTCTGATGGCGATAATACCGGTTCCAGTTTTACCACGGTTATCAAAAATATCACGATCGAGTGATACCCTGTACACATCCTGGCTGGTCAAGACATCTTCAGGTACCACAAAATGTTTGTGTTACGATTTCATCGGGCTCTGGAGCTTGCATATAGTTATCTTTTCCGGTTTGCCTTTCATAGGGTTTCTGTAATATCTCATGCAGGTCGTGGAACACCGAAAAATCGTCGCTGTCTTCTGCGGCTCTGATGGCGGCTTCTACCTGGTGGTTACGTGGAATATAAACAGGATTCACTGCCTGCATGATAGCCTGGTGCGCTTTATCATTGAGTGGTTCAGTTGCTAAGCGCGCTCGCCATTTATTCAACCACTGGTTAAATGGATCGCTATCAGGAAATAAAGCATGAAGGCTACGACTGGCCTGGCTTGGTTCATTATTGGCTGGCTCGATACACACCTGAGATAAATAGTAAAAAGTTAGCGTATAGTCAGCCTTGCTGACAGCCATGATGTTTAGCAGCTCTTCGATTAGTGCTTTATCATTGTCCGCCTGAACAGATAAGCCCAATTTTTTTTGCATGCCTGATAACCAGCTTTGCTCATAGGAGGTCTGGTAGCTTTGCAGAATGCTCTGCGCTATTTCGACTGCGGTTTCGTCATTTTCTGCCAGTAAGGGTAAAAACGATTCCGCCAGCCGTGTCAGATTCCACAGCCCAATGGCTGGCTGGTTATTGTAAGCATAACGCCCGTTTCGGTCGATAGAGCTATACACTTGGTCGTGGTTGTAATGGTCCATAAACGCACAGGGGCCATAGTCGATAGTCTCACCAGCGACTGACATATTATCGGTATTCATCACGCCATGAATAAAACCAAGCTGCATCCATTGCGCGATTAATTTGCTTTGTCGTTCGACGATGTTTTGTAGTAAATCGGCATAATTATTTTGCTGTGATTTTAGCGCTGGATAGTTATTTTCGATCACATAATCAGCCAGTTTTTTTATCGCGTGATTATTGTCTCGCGCAGAAAAAAACTGGAAGCTGCCAACGCGCACAAAGCTGGTGGCAATACGGGTGATGATGCCGCCGGGCAGTAACTGTTGCCGTGCAACGACTTCGCCGGTGGTTACTGCTGCTAAGGCACGCGTCGTCGGCACGCCTAGTTTTGCCATGGCTTCGCTGAGCAGATATTCTCGAAGTACTGGCCCCAGTGCAGAGCGGCCGTCTCCATTACGTGAAAAAAAAGTAGGGCCGGAACCTTTTAGCTGCATATTAACGTGAGTGCCATCAGGCGCGTCGATTTCACCTAATAATAGCGCGCGACCATCACCTAATTGTGGGTTGAACTGAGCAAACTGGTGGCCAGCATAAGCCATGGCTGTTGGCTCCGCACCGACAGGAATTTTATTGCCGGCAAAAATTGCGGTGCTATCAGGCAGGTTCTCTGTTGCGTTCAAGCAGGTTTCAGACAGTCCGAGCTGGTTAGCCAGTTGATGATTAAATTTAATCAGTTGCGGGTTTTTTACTGGTACTGGGCGAGTCTCGACGGAGAAGTCTTTGCCTAGTTTGAGGTAGCGATTATTGAAGGAAATAGCGTTCAATTTTTCAGGTGTCTAGTGTGGTGTATAAAATCATGCACAAAATTTTGCAGGCTAAAGGGCATCGCTAAAACTTATGCTAACCATCTTCACAGTCAGTAGAGTCAGGAGGAAATTTGACTAAATAGAAGCATTAGCGATGGTTTAAAGTCATATGGCACAAAGCATAGATAGGGTGAGTCCACACAGTTTACCGTTTTACAGGTAATGGGCATAGTAAATTTTATTTACCTAGG
>CAZMLD010000009.1:0-17786 GCA_964566975.1 uncultured Thiotrichaceae bacterium
TCGGAAAAATGGGCAAAAATGTCGGTTTTGCAGTAGGTTTTCCATTCTCGGACAAACTCCTAGGGCGAAATACTCGATAAACCTTCAATAGTTGTTCTTACTGAAATAAAATTATCTATGCAAGGAACTGTTTTTAATCTGAAAAAAGGGTTGGATTTACCTGTTGTTGGTGTACCACAACAAAACATCACTGACGCATCGGTTGTATCTTCTGTGGCTGTACTTGCTCGTGATTATCACGGCTTGAAACCCAGCATGATGGTCGAAGTTGGTGACAAGGTAAAACTTGGACAACTGCTGTTTACCGATAAGCGCAACTTAGGTGTTAAATTTACCTCGCCTGGTGCTGGAATGGTAAGCGCTATTCATCGTGGTGCTAGACGGGCATTGCAATCCGTTGTAATCAAACTGGATGAAAACGAAGAAGTCGAGGCTTTTACTTGTTATGAGGCAGATGAACTATCGAGTTTGGATGAAAAGCAAGTCAGAGAAAATCTGATAGATTCTGGCTTATGGACAGCATTTCGCACCCGGCCCTATAGCAAAGTACCTGCTATTGATGCCAGCCCAGTTGCTATTTTCGTCAATGCTATGGACACGAGGCCGCTGGCTGCAGACCCACAGGTTATTATTGCACAGCATAGTGAGGCGTTTGTTCAAGGGCTGGAGATTTTATCTCGCCTTAGCTCTACGCTGCACCTTTGTTCTGCTACCGACGCGTCTCTTCCCGTTACTAAAATCAAAGCGGTACAACACAGTTGCTTCAATGGGCCGCATCCCGCTGGTTTGCCTGGTACCCACATCAATTTTCTGCAACCAGTATCACAACAGCATCAGGTGTGGACAATTTCTTATCAGGATGTAATCGCAGTGGCAAAGCTGTTTACTACTGGAAAATTATTTTGTGAGCGCATTATTTCTGTTGCTGGACCGATGGTAGACAGACCGCAACTATTACGCACACGTTTAGGTGCAAACACCGATGAGCTAGTGGCAAGTCGGCTTAAATCGGGTGATGTGCGGATTATTTCTGGCTCCATCCTTGATGGCTTTGAGGCCTTGACAACAAGTGCTTGGCTGGGACGTTATAGTCTACAAATTAGCGTCTTACAAGATGGTCAGCCGCGTAATTTTTTACACTGGGTGAACCCGACACTACCTTGGTTTTCGGTATTGAATGTATTTTTTCGTGGTCGCTCTGGTAAGTTTAGTTTCACCACAACCAAAAATGGCAGCCTTCGGGCAATGGTACCACTCGGTACTTATGAACGTGTTGTGCCATTAGATATCTTACCCACTCAATTATTACGCAGCTTATTGGTCCGCGATAGCGACGAAGCACAGCGGCTTGGGGTGCTAGATCTTGACGAAGAAGACGTGGCTTTATGCAGTTTTGTTTGTCATAGTAAATATGAATACGGCGTTGCCCTGCGTGCCACTTTAGAACAAATTGAGAGGGACGGATAAGTATGTCGTGGTTTAGAAACAAGTTGAATCAGATAGAGCCTTTGTTTTTGCGTGGTGGCTCGCTGGAAAAATTCTACCCCCTGTATGAAATGGTGGACACACTGTTTTACAGCCCACCCGAAACCACACGCGCAGCACCGCATGTGCGTGATGGCATCGACATGAAAAGGGTGATGGGTTATGTCTGGTTGGCAACCTTCCCCGTTATTTTTGTTACACTTTACAATACTGGTTTGCAAGCAAACTTAGCCATGGCAAGCCTTGGCATGACAGAAGTTGAAGGTTGGCGTGGTTTATTTACTGGGCTTTTTGGTTATGACCCAGACAGTTTCTTGTCTAATTTCTGGCACGGTGCATGGTATTTTTTCCCTATTTATGCAACGGTCTTCATTGTTGGTGGCATCTGTGAAGTGGTTTTTTCAGTGGTGCGAAAACATGAAATAAACGAAGGCTTTTTTGTTACTTCGATTTTACTAACATTAACCCTGCCACCCAGCATTCCATTATGGATTGTGGCAATGGGTACTGTGTTTGGTGTGATTATCGGTAAAGAAGTCTTTGGCGGCACGGGTAAGAATTTTTTGAACCCAGCCTTAACAGCGCGTGCTTTTATGTTCTTTGCCTACCCAGCATCCATGTCTGGTAATGGTGTCTGGACATCAGTTGATGGCTTTAGTGGTGCGACCGCATTGAGTCTGGCAGCGGATGGCGGCATTGCTGAGGTGACGGCTTCTGGTCTAACTTGGTGGCACAGTTTTATTGGTTTTATGCCAGGTTCTATTGGTGAAACATCCACCCTTGCCATTTTAATTGGCGCCGCTATTTTACTCTATACCCGAATTGCCAGTTGGCGAATTATGGCTGGCGTAATGGCTGGCATGGTGGCAACTTCCGTCATGTTTAATTTGGTCGGCTCAGACGCCAACCCAATGGCGGCAATGCCGTTTTACTGGCACTTAACACTGGGTGGCTTCGCCTTTGGCATGGTGTTTATGGCGACCGACCCAGTAACTGCACCGCATACCAATGCTGGGCGACTCTGGTTTGGGGTGTTGATTGGGGTGATGGTGGTGCTGATTCGAGTGATTAATCCTGCCTTCCCTGAAGGCATGATGCTGGCGATTTTATTTGCCAATATTTTTGCTCCGTTATTTGACTATGTAGTGGTGCAACGAAACATTAAGCGCCGCGCTCGAAGACTGCCGCAAAACGAGGAATAGACAGATAATGAAAGGCTTGTTTAATAAATATCTCTCTCTGCCAAACGATGACCGCAGAAAAACCATTTTTGTAACCATTGCATTGTGCTTGGTTTGTTCAATATTGGTTTCAGTCACAGCGGTCGGGCTACGCCCGATGTATTTGGAAAATAAAGAAGAAGACAGGCGTTACAATATTTTGACCATTGCTGGCTTGATGGAAGAAGGCAAAAGCATTGATGAATTGTTCAGTAAGATAACTAAACGGGTGGTTAATCTCGATACGGGTGCATACGCCGAGTCAATTGATGCCAGCACTTTTGATATTGCTAGGGCAAGCAGAGACCCAGCGTTGAGCATTGACCTTCCTCGAGATATTGATATCGCCACCATCAATCGCCGTGCAAATTACGCCATCGTTTATTTGGTTAAACACGAAGACGCAATCAAGCGAGTAATTCTACCGATGCACGGTTTTGGTCTGTGGTCTACCATGCACGGCTTTTTAGCACTGGAGTCCGATTTGCAAACCGTTGCTGGTTTTGGCTTTTATCAACATGCCGAAACGCCTGGTCTTGGTGGTGAGATTGATAACCCAAGATGGAAAGCCAGCTGGATAGGGAAAAAAGTTTTAGACCCGCAGAATAATGTGATTGTTGAAGTGCTTAGAGGTCGTGTGGCTGCGGACAGCCCAGATTTTCAGCATCAGATTGATGGTATTGCTGGTGCTACGTTAACCGCAAGAGGGGTAGAAAACATGTTGCACTTTTGGCTGGGTGAACACGGCTACAAAAGCTATTTAGAAAATTTGAGGAGGCGTTCACGTGGATAGCAGATCAAGAAAACTGGTCACCGATCCGTTACTGGACAATAACCCGATTGCATTGCAAATATTGGGTATTTGTTCTGCTTTGGCAGTAACCACCTCGTTGAATACCGCAATGCTAATGTGCATCGCGCTCACCGTCGTTATCGCACTGTCTAATACAATCATCAGTGTTATTCGGCATCATATTCCAGATGCAATTCGCATTATTGTACAAATGGTTATTATTTCTTCTCTGGTTATTATCGTTGACCAGCTTCTTAAAGCCTTTGCCTACGAAACCGCCAAAGAATTATCGGTTTTTGTGGGCTTGATTGTGACTAACTGTATCGTCATGGGGCGGGCAGAAAGCTTTGCCATGTCTAACCCGCCTGGCGCTTCATTCCTCGATGGTCTTGGTAATGGTCTTGGCTACAGTCTTATATTAATTGTGCTGGCGTTTATTCGGGAACTATTTGGCTCGGGATCCTTGTTTGGTTTTCAAGTCATGCCACTGGCCGTAGACGGCGGTTGGTATGTGCCTAACGGTTTACTGTTGTTACCACCCAGCGCGTTCTTTTTAATCGGGCTTTTTATCTGGGTGCTGCGCGTTTACAAACCCTCACAGAATGAGGCTGCCGATTTTCATATCCATGAGGATGATCATGAGCTGGAGTCCCGCTAATGGATGAGTTGCTCAGTTTATTTGTTCGGGCCATCTTTGTTGAGAATCTTGCCTTGGCGTTTTTCCTTGGCATGTGTACTTTTATTGCCATTTCTAAAAATGTATCAACGTCATTTGGCTTGGGTATTGCCGTAATTGTGGTACAAGTTATCACGGTACCAATTAACAACTTGATCTTTAATGGCTTGTTGCGTGAAGATGCACTATTGGTAATAGGCGTAGAAAATGTTGACCTAAGTTTTCTTGGTCTGATTATTTATATTGGTGTGATTGCCGCCTGTGTGCAAGTATTGGAAATGGTGTTGGATAAATACTTCCCAACCTTGTATTCCACTTTGGGGGTATTTTTACCGCTTATAACCGTGAACTGCGCCATCTTAGGTGGCTCACTGTTTATGGTCGAACGCGATTACAATTTTGTGGAAAGTGTGACCTATGGCATTGGTTCAGGAATTGGCTGGGCGATGGCGATTACCGCATTGGCAGGCATTCGTGAAAAATTAAAGTACAGCAATGTGCCAGATGGCTTGCAGGGTCTTGGTATAACCTTTATTACGGTGGGATTAATGTCATTGGGTTTCATGGCATTTTCCGGCATACAACTATAATAAGCAGACGAACAGGTAATAACGATGGAAATTTTGTTGGGAGTGTTCCTGTTTACTGCAATCGTGCTGATACTGGTTGCGGTTATTTTGCTTGCAAAGTCAAAGTTAGTCCCAGAAGGTAACGTAAGTATTTTAATCAATGGTAAAAAAACCATTGAAGTGCCAATAGGCGCTAAATTGCTGGCAACACTTGCGACCAAAAATATTTTTATACCCTCTGCCTGTGGTGGTGGTGGTACCTGTTCCCAGTGTCGGGTAAAAGTTCATTCTGGTGGTGGCTCTTTGTTACCAACCGAAGCAGGCTATATCAACAAGCGAGAAGCCTTGGCTGGTGATCGTTTATCCTGCCAGGTCACCGTCAAACAAGACATGGAAATTGGCATTCCTGAAGAAGTGTTTGGCATTAAAAAATGGCAATGCACGGTTATTTCCAATGACAGCAAATCGACTTTTATTAAAGAACTGTTACTGGAAATTCCCGATGGAGAGAGTGTTCCCTTTCGTGCTGGTGGTTACATTCAAATAGAAGCGCCACCTCACGAGGTGATCTATAAAGATTTCGAGGTGCCCGTTGAATACCACCCTGATTGGGATAAGTATGACATATGGCGTTATGTTTCTAAAACCGATGAAATGGTGACTCGCGCCTATTCGATGGCAAACTACCCTGGAGAAGAAGGCATAATTCTGCTTAATATACGCATTGCATCGCCACCACCGGATAAACCTGATGCCCCACCAGGCTTAATGTCATCGTATTTATGGAGCCTGAAGAAAGGCGACAAACTCACCATTTCTGGTCCCTTTGGCGAATTCTTTGCCAAAGAAACCGACGAAGAAATGGTGTTTATCGGTGGCGGCGCAGGCATGGCGCCCATGCGTTCACTTATATTCGATCAGTTAAAACGCCTGAAAAGCAAACGAAAAATTTCTTTTTGGTATGGCGCCCGCTCCCTGCGTGAAGCTTTCTACGTCGAAGAGTTTGACCAGCTAGCCAAAGACAATCCTAATTTTAAATGGCACATGGCATTGTCGGATCCACAGCCCGAAGATAACTGGACAGGTTACGTTGGTTTTATTCACAATGTATTGTCTGAACATTATCTTGAGGGTCACAAATCACCTGAAGATTGTGAATATTATATGTGTGGCCCTCCAATGATGAACTCAGCAGTAATTAATATGCTGCTGGATTTGGGGGTAGAAGACAATAATATTATGCTGGATGATTTCGGTGAGTAAACACCATAGCTTGCAAAGGTTAGCTTCGCTGAAGTTTGTCTTTGTTATAAGCATGGCTTTATGGCTGCTGACTGGCTGTGGTTCAAGCGTTAGCGAACAGTTATCTTTGCATGGCCAAACCATGGGCACAACTTGGAATGTGTTAGTTGTTAGTCCAGAAAATATTGATGCTGAGAGCCTGCAATTAGCCATCAATAAGCGCTTGCAGGAAATCAATCAGCTTATGTCAACATTCATAAGCGACTCAGAAATCAGCCAGTTTAATCAACAGCAAACAACACAGTGGGTTGCTGTGTCGAGCGATTTGGTTAAAGTTGTATCAATGGCAACAGCGATCAGTGAAAAAACACAGGGTGGTTTTGATATTACAGTCGGTCCGCTGGTTAACTTATGGGGTTTTGGAACAACTGATAATGCCATAGACAAAATACCCAAAGCGGCATTATTAAAAAACACACAGAAACGTATTGGTTATGAAAATTTATTGTACCGTACAACGCCGCCAGCGTTAAAAAAAATAGTCCCAGAGCTTTATGTAGACCTTTCCTCAATAGCAAAAGGTTTCGCAGTTGATGAGCTTGCAAGTCTGCTGAAACAGCAAGGAGCAAATGACTTTTTAATCGAAATTGGTGGTGAAATGCTTGCCCAAGGTCTAAGTTCGCGCAATGATAATTGGACAATTGGCATAGAAAAACCAGTTTCTGGTCAGCGCAATGTACAACAAATTGTTAGCCTTGTTGATGGCGCAATGGCGACCTCTGGCGATTATAGAAACTACTTTAAACTACAGGGAAAGCGTTATTCCCATATACTTGATGCTAGAACGGGTTATCCTGTTACGCATCAACTTGCTTCGGTATCGGTGTTTCATCAAAGCGCCGCGCAAGCCGATGCTTGGGCAACCGCATTGATGATTATGGGTGAAGCCGAAGGCTTTAAGCTTGCTCAGGAATTTGAACTTGCTGCCTACTTTATTTATAAAGAGAATGATGATTTTAAAACAATCTATACCTTGCAGTTTTCACCTATGTTAAAGGCAAAAAAACAATGATCAATACCATAATTTTAGTTTTTTTATTATTGTTACTTATCGTTTTAGGTATGTCTATCGGCGTTATTGCTAGCGACCGAAGAATCAAAGGAAGTTGTGGCGGTGTGGCTAAAATGATGGGCACAAAAAGTAACTGTAATTGTGATAACCCCTGTGAAAAAAGAAAAGCACTTTTAGCAAAAGTTGACGAACAAAAATTTATTAACGAGTTGGGTGAGAGGAAAACCTCACATTAAAGGTTAACTCCAAAAACCTGTTTATTAAGGAGGCCTGAACAAGTCCAGTAATGTTGAACTTGTTAAAATTGCCGATATTACCGCCGAAGCTTATCGCTCCCAACTCAAGCCACTTATCTACATCCTTGTAGGCAAAGAGCGCAGCATAGAGTGATTATTACCGCTCATTTCGACGCAAATAGCGACAGTTTGTCCTGCGTTCAAATTTTATTAACTTAATCAGATACAAGCGTTTCCTTAAGTGACTTGAACGCAGAATTTCCACCGAATGTCACTATTTTTTATATTACCCAGAATAGCATGTTTGTCACTATATAATGCCATCGACCTGTCATGCTAGCTCAGATAGACAGGTTCAATCATCCACTTTCTGTTTTCAACTGAGCAGCAAACAGTGTGGTATTTACTGGTCTTTTTATGTACCCTCAGGTTTATAAAATAACAACAAATACAGGCTGAGGCATATGATTGATGACTATGAACGGTTCAATCTGGTAAATAAGCAAGTAAATAAAAGTGGCTACGCTAATGAATGAACAGCGCCCTGTTTATCTTAATCTGCTTAAAATTCGGCTGCCTTTGCCTGGCATCATTTCCTTCACTCACCGCCTCGCGGGTGTGGTGCTGTTTCTTTCCCTGCCATTTGCTGTCTACCTGCTGCAACAGTCCGTGGAGTCTGAACAGTCCTTTGAAAAGGTACAGCAAATTCTGCAAATGCCAGTGATGTTATTGGTGCAAATATTATTATTATGGGCACTCGCCCATCATTTTTTTGCCGGTATCCGTTTTTTACTCATTGATGCTGAAATTGGCGTGGAGAAATCACAGGCTCGGCTGGGCAGCTGGCTGGTGCTAGCCGCTGAGGCATTAACGGTATTTATTATCGTCATTATTATTGGAGCGGGTTGATGAGTCTCTACGTATTAGAAGGTCTACGCCCCTGGGTGATACAACGAGTGAGTGCGGTTTATATCGTTTTTTTTGTGCTTTACGCGTCTTACAGTTTATTCATCGGAGATACTTTTACCTATGAAGCATGGCGTGGCTGGTTATACCACCCACTTAATACTACCGTTGTTGGCGTTTTTGTTATTGCCCTACTGTTTCATACGTGGATAGGGATGCGCGATGTGGTGCTGGATTATGTGCATAATATTATGTTACGAATTTTCATTCTGGCTTTGTTAGTGGGCGTTTTAGCAGGCTGTGGCTTATGGGTGTTTAGAATTCTTTTACTATCGGTGGTCGATTGATGAGTAGTAATATTGCTTCAAATGTACAAAAGACAGTAGAAAGAAGGCAGTTCGATACCTTGATTATTGGTGCTGGTGGTGGTGGTTTACGGGCTTCATTGCAGCTGGCAGAAGCGAACCTGAATGTTGCGGTGGTATCGAAAGTTTTTCCAACACGCTCTCATACCGTTGCCGCACAGGGAGGGATGAACGCTGCACTGGCTAATGTGTTACCAGACAACTGGCACTGGCATATGTTTGATACTGTTAAAGGGGGTGATTACCTTGGCGACCAGGATGCCATCGAATTTATGTGTCAGGCTGCGCCACAGGCAGTTTACGAACTCGAACATTTTGGTGTGCCGTTTTCCAGATTAGACAACGGGAAAATTTATCAACGTGCTTTTGGTGGTCAAAGTCAGCATTTTGGTGGCGACCAAGCAGCGCGTACCTGTGCCGCTGCAGATCGTACTGGTCACGCCATTTTACATAGCCTGTATCAGCAGAATATCCGCGCTAAAACCCATTTTTTCGATGAATACTTTGCCGTTGATTTATTAAAAGATGAAACCGGTCACATCTTGGGCGCGGTGACTTTTAATATACAAAATGGACAGATTGTTGTGATCGAAGCCAAAACCACTTTGCTGGCAACAGGCGGGGTCGGGCAGTTATTTAAAACCACGACCAATGCATTAATTAATACTGGTGACGGCATGGGCATGGCCATGCGTGCTGGCATTCCCTTACAGGATATGGAATTTTTTCAATTTCACCCTACTGGGATAGCAGGCAAGGGCATGTTAATTACCGAAGGCGCTCGCGGTGAGGGCGGCTACCTGCTTAACGGCGAAGGTGAGCGCATGATGGAGCGTTACGCACCAAAAGCCAAAGATCTTGCCAGCCGAGATGTCGTCAGCCGAGCGATTGCCATTGAAATTAGAGAAGGCCGAGGCTGTGGTCCGAATAAAGACCATGTACTGCTGAAACTCGATCATTTAGGCGAGGAGGTGATACAAAAACGTCTGCCAGGCATTCGTCAAACCTGCATTACCTTTTTGGGTATCGACCCAGTAGAAACAGCCATTCCCGTTTTTCCCACAGCACATTACACCATGGGCGGTATACCAACAAATTGTTCTGGTCAGGTTGTTATGCCCGTTAAAGACACACCAGAAGAACCCGTTCAGGGTCTGTATGCTGCAGGAGAATGCGCCTGTGTTTCCGTACATGGCGCTAATCGTTTAGGGGGTAATTCTTTACTGGATATTCTGGTATTTGGCCGTGCTGCGGCTAACCATATCATTGAATATTTACAGGAAAACACCTATCGCCGCGTTATTGATGAAGACATTATTGTTCAAGCCGTAGAAAAAGTAAAGCGTTATGATTTCGATAGCAAACAGGCAGATAAACATCGCAATGTAGATAATGAAACCGTCTCCGGCTTACGCAACGAACTCAAACAGACCATGGAAGACCACTGTGGTGTGTTTAGAAACAGGGAAATATTGCAGCAGGGTGTTGATAAGGTAGAACAACTGATTAAACGTATGAAGCAGGTAAAAATTGCCGATCAGAGTTATACTTTTAATACCGCAAAGGTTGAAGCCTTTGAGCTGGAAAACTTAATGGCCTGTGCGCTGGCAACCATACATTCTGCCTACGCCAGAGAAGAGAGCAGAGGCGCGCATTCACGCACAGATTTTACAGAAAGAAATGATAAATCCTGGATGCGCCACAGCTTATACTCCTATGAAAATGGACTGGACTACAAGCCGGTAAGAACCAAACCCGTATCGGTGGCGAGTTTTCCGCCTAAACCACGTGTTTATTAACACTGATGAAAAATACTGACACTGCATACAGTGGTACATGTTTAAGGCATTAGCCTAGTGAGTGGTCAATGAAATTTAAAATATACCGATACAACCCAGAAAAAGATACCAGACCTTACGTTCAGGAATACAGCCTGCAAAACATCGCCACTGGCACCATGTTACTAGCGGCATTGTTACGCATTAAAGATGAGCAGGATGAAAGTTTAAGTTTTCGTCGTTCCTGCGGCGAAGGTGTTTGTGGTTCAGATGGCATGAACATTAATGGCACAAATGGACTGGCATGCATCACCTCTCTGGACAGCCTCAAACAACCGATTGAAATAAAACCGCTGCCTGGCCTGCCGGTCATTCGTGACCTGATTATTGATATGGAGCAATTTTATAAACAATACCGCGCGGTTAAACCGTATTTGATTGTCAACGACCCGATGCCAGAAGTTGAACTACGGCAAACACCAGAACAACGCGAACAACTGGATGGTTTATATGAGTGCGTTTTATGTGCCTGCTGTTCAACCGCCTGTCCATCCTTCTGGTGGAACCCAGATAAATTTTTGGGACCAGCGGCTTTATTACAGGCATCGCGTTTCATTGAAGATAGCCGAGACCAAGCTTTCGAACAACGCCTGGAAGAACTGGAAGGCCCGTTTAAACTGTTTCGTTGCCATACCATTATGAACTGTGTGCAGGTTTGTCCGAAAGGCTTAAATCCAACGAAAGCGATAGGCAGAATCAAAAGCAAAATGGTGTCGCGTTCTTTATAGTCCGAAATATAATCGTGAAATCACGACCAATGGTTTATGCGGGTCGAAAACACATGTGGATGGTAAAGAGTGAATGGTGAAAGCAACAACAGCAGTACCAACTATCGCTGGCAATGTCGGCGTGGTATGTTGGAACTTGATTTGTTACTGAATAATTTTGTTGATAAGAAGATAGATGTTTTGTCTGTGCAACAAAAACAAAGTTTTGAATTATTGCTTTCCTACCCAGATCAAACGTTATTTGATTTATTATTTGGCAGCGCTGTTTCCAGTGACCCTGCTATCGCTCTTATGGTTCAGCAAATTCGCGACACTGCGTTTGACTGAGTGGATGAACTTTTAACCTTAAAAAATCAGTTGAACCTACTGCGAATGTCTCATGCACTGAATCATAATGTTTTTATCAGGTGTTTTGATATCACCGGTAGAGTGACTACGAACAAACCAAAAACACTTGATGAAACCATAGTTTTCAATAGCCTAGTCATTATCGCTACGATCCAACTGCTTTTTTAAGGTTTAAGAAGATGATGAACCGACATCGTACAAGTACAACTTTATGACTTATTCTGACTTCAAACCCGCCTGGTGGTTACGCTCACCGCATTTACAGACAATGCTGCCTGTGCTTTTCAAAAAACGACACCGTCTTGATTTGCAAAGCGAGCAGTTAGAACTTGAAGATGGCGATTTTATCGACCTGTGCTGGAGCAAAAATCAGGCTGAAAAAAGTGTGCTGGTATTACATGGGCTGGCAGGCTCGATCCATTCTCATTATGCCAACGGCATCATTTACCAGCTGGAGCAAGCTGGTTATCAAGCTGTTTTTATGCACTTTCGAGGTTGCAGTGGTCGTGTCAATCGGCTAGCCAGAGCGTATCACTCTGGTGAAACAGGCGACCTTGCCTTTGTTGTCGAACATATTCGTCATACAACTGGCTGCTATCCATATGCCGCGATAGGTTATTCTTTAGGTGGCAATGTTTTATTAAAATGGTTGGGCGAAACAGGTGATAACAATCCGTTACAGAAAGCAGTGGCAGTGTCTGTACCGTTTCAGTTGCATGATGCGGCGAATCGGCTACAGACAGGTATGTCAAGAATATACCGTGAACATTTACTGGCAGCGTTAAAAAAAACCTATAGTGACAAATTTAACAGCATGGCATCACCACTTAATGTTGATGTTAACGAGATAAAAAGTTTCTGGGATTACGATGACAAAATTACTGCGCCATTGCATGGTTTTGATGGCGCAGAGGATTATTATACTCGATGCAGTAGTCGCCAGTTTTTAAAAAATATAAAAACACCAACGCGAATTATTCATTCATCTGATGATCCCTTTATGTTTAATGCAACAGTGCCTGACAGCGCAGAATTAAGCCCTTATATTGACTTTTTATTAACCGCCAGAGGTGGTCACGTGGGTTTTATATCGGGCGCAACACCCGCTTCGCTGTATTCCTGGAGTGAACAAAAGATAATAGAATTTTTGCTGGAAACGTCGCCTGAACTGGGCTGAGATTACGAAATTTAGCGCTAATGCTACACGGTCTTTCGATGAAATAGGGCGTAAAGAGAAGGCACTAGAACCAGGCTGACAAACAATGAAAAACTAAGCCCCCAGACCACAACAAATGCCAGTGGCTGTAACATTTCAGAACCTTCACCAAAACCAATGGCGAGTGGCATCATGCCAAATACCGTGGTTAGCGTGGTCATTAAAATAGGCCGTAGCCGTAACGCAGCTGAGTTTTTAATGGCAATATTGAGCAAACGGTTTTTATTGCTATCGACTGCTGCCATGTATTTTTGTGCTAACTGTTCAGGCGTTAGTTGTTGCAGTTTTAACCGTTCCAGTTCGATTTGCTCAACCAGTACAATGGCGTTGTTAACGACAATGCCAGTAAGCATAATTAAACCCAGCCAGACGGTCATAGAAAGGCTCATATCCGCATTGATAAACAAACCGATAGCAACACCGATAGCAGCGAAGGGAATGCTTAACATGATGATTAACGGGTTGAGTAACGACTCATATTGCACTGCCATCACCACAAAAACCAGAAATATGGCGACAAATAAAACAATTAAGCCAGTTTTTTGGCCGTCTTCCAGAGTCTTGTTGGTATCGTTATCGTACAGAATATAACCATCAGGCAGCTCAAGCTCACCCAATTTTTCCATGACGGCTGTCAGCACTTTTCTTTGGTCTGCATTTTCATTATAGCTGGCAGAAATTTCAACAATACGTTGTTGCTGGCTTCTGATTATCCTGCTGGCAGTGGGCGCATGGGTGATGTGTGCCACATCGCCGAGACGAATGGCGTGGCCATTTTTAACATCAACCATCAGATTCTGCAATACAGCGGGATGGTAACTACTGGATCTGGGTAAGCGCATACGGATATCAAAGTCTTTGTCACCGTCAATGAAGTTACTGATAATTTTGCCATCAAGGGCGATTTGCAATGCCTGACCGAAAGTTGCGGCATCAATACCGAGGGCAGAAGCGCGTTTTTTGTCAATACGTATGTTGAGTTCTTCATTAACTTCTTCATAGGAGTGAGTGAGATTACGTAAACCTGTTACTGGTTTAAGCAAACCCACTGCCTGTGTGCCCAGCTCTCGCAGTGTGTCCAGGTTGTCGCCTCGAATATGAATACTGATATCATCACTGCCTCGATTCAAGCGCAAACCGCGCACACCCGCAACGCGTATTCTGACTTTAAACCCAGTGAGTTTTAATGTGTCGATTTCTTTTTTGAGCTGACGAGCCCATGAGTCACTGCTTATTAACCGCTGGTCGGAGGGCACTAACTGGACTTTAAGCGAACTAAAGTGGCTATTTTCAAAGACAGAGCGACCAAATATAAAACCACCTGCTGTGGTAAACAGGGTAAGGACTTCTTTTCGTTGCAGTAACAGGTCTTCAATTTGATCAACGGCACTGTCCATTTCTTCAAGCTGCATACCAGGGTCGCCACTAACCGATATCAGGACTCTGCCTTCATCAACGCGCGGCAGGTCAATGCGTTTTGTGTTATTAATTTCATACAGTGCCAACGCGAGTAACAGCAGGAAAATGACCAAAACTTTAATTGGGTTGTTTAAAAACAGGTTAGAATTATTGTTATATTTTGCCTTAACATAATTCAATATCTTGTTGATTATATTTGGTTTTATTTTTCTATATTTGACTTTAGCACCCAGTGCAGGCACCAAGGTAATCGCCACGATTAGCGATGCCAGCATGGCTGAAGTAATCGTGATAATCAGCTCCTGGAATAACATGCCAGCCATGCCACCAATGAATAAAAAGGGAAGCAAAGCACCGAGGTTAGTACTGGTTGAAGCAACAATCGGGCGATGAACTTCTGCGGCAGCGTTAATGGCTATGCTGCTTGCATCTTTGGTGCTGGCATTATCGGCTGCCTGGTGCCGAGTGATATTCTCTAACATGACAATGGTGCTATCAATTAACAGCCCCATACCCAGTGCCAAACCGCCTAAAGTCATAATGTTTAGCGTTAGTCCCATGTTTTGTAGAATAATAAAAGTCACCAGCACGCCAATAGGAATCGCAGTGCCGATAATGAGGGTGCGTAACAGGCTGCCAAGAAAAAGATAGATAACAATCATTGCCAGCAGCGCACCCGCGCCCGCAGCTAATGCAGCATTATTGATTGCGTGCCTGACAAAAACCGACTGGTCGGCAACAATGGCAAGCGTAATATCCTCAGGAATGAGGTTTTGTGCCTGCATGATTTTGATGCGATGTTTAACCTCATTGACCACCGCCACGGTATTGGCCTGCGGCTGTTTTTGAATCGAGAGTTTAATGCCTGGGATTTTGTTTAAACGGATACGCAGGCGTTCATCTTTATGCTTGTCGATAACCTGTGCCACATCATGTAAACGTATAGTAGAGATTACCGCACTGCTGTTATCTGCGCGCTCGCTGCCTGTGCTAACCGCCGCTCCAGGTATCTGTAATGGAAACTGTTTTATTTCTTCGATACTCTGGAAGCGACCAACAGCACGTGTGGTAATTTCCTGGCGTGTGGCAACCATTCTACCGCCAGGTGAGTCGATATTTTGCTGTCTTATCTGCTGCGCCAGAGCCTGTAGCGAAAGCCCAATATTGGCCAGTTTTTCTTGGTCAGGGATGATGTGAATTTCGCGCTCCAGACCACCGCCGACTTCCGTTGAGGCAACGCCAGGTAAATTGAGAAACGATTTTGAAAAAGTGTGGTCGACCCAGCTGCGTAACTCTACAGAGGAGAGGGTATGCGAGCTGATGACTAGCTCCATGACCGCTATCTGCGCTGGGTCACGTTTAAAGATTATTGGCGCGAGTTCATTTTCTGGTAAAAAACGTTTGGCTCGATCGAGGCGAATGCTGGCATCACGCAAAGCGTTATTGATATCAATGCCATAAGGAAAGCTTAAATCAACCGAACTGCGGCCTTCGCTGGTTTGTGAATTAATGGCGATAGCATCATCGGTAATCGCCAGCTGTTCTTCTAACTGGCGGGTAACTCGGTCTTCCATAATGCTGGCGGGTACGCCAGGGTCAATAATGCGAACCAGAACGTCAGGGGCAATGATATGAGGTAACAGGTTAATGCCTAGCTGTTTAAAGGAGAGCAGGCCAAAGATAACCACCGTTAGTGTTAGCATGGTAACACCCACTGGGTGTCGAATTGACCAGGCAGCAAGGCCACCAGTACGTAAACGTTGTTTCATTGTTGTGGCGTTATTTTATTTTGACATAATGGGTGTGTTGCCAGGCTCGGCAATAGAGCGGTCAACAGCCACTGATGCTGGTGGGGCATCTATTTCAGGCTCATTAACATTGGCAATGTTAACTTTTTTTCCGTCACGTAAACCTAAAAATCCACGACTCACAATTTGGTCGCCCGGCTGAAGTTCGGACAGTACTTCGGCAACTGAAACAAATTGTTGCCCGCGTTTAAAGTGTACTTTTTCAATTATGCTGTTTCCGTCACTGTCGTTAATCACTCGAAATACATAAGCGCCTGCTGGTTCATAGTGTATCGTGTGTACTGGAATAACCAAACGGTTTGTTGCGTTAAGCTCAATACTGGCACGGCTAAACTGGCCGACAGTGGCGCCTTCTGGTACTGGGCTAAGCAGAATTTCAATAATACCTTGATGTGTCTGAGGGTTAACGGTGGGGTGTATGCGTAATATCCTTGCTGGAAAAAATCGATCACCGAGGGCATCAATAGATAAACTTACTGGCTGATCCTTCGTCACCAGCGGTAACCAGCGTTCAGCCAGTGTGGCATGAAGGCGTAATGCACTAGGGTCGATAAGAGTATGAATATGCGACTGTGGTGCAAGCATATCACCAGGTTCATAGAGTCGCTTGCTGATAACGCCATCAATGGGTGCTAGGATGCTGGTGCGTTGCAGGCGAATGAGCTGGTGGTTTTTTTCGGCTATGGCTAAATGAAGTGCAGTGGTGGTTCTGGCAAGTTCTTCTTCTGTGACCAGATTTTTTTGTAATAATTTTTGTTGTCGTGACAGATCCAGCTGTGCCTGCTCTTTATTCGCTTTGGCTTTTGCCACATCGGTTTTTAATAGCGCGTTATCTAGCTGTACCAGAAGCGTGCCTTTTTTTACAGTATCACCTTCATGGTAGGGTAATTGGGTGATTCGGCCGCTTTCTTCATTAAATAAGCGAACCTTTGTGACCGCTTTAAGTGCGCCTGAAACGCTTTGCGTCACTGACACAGCTCTGCTTTCGACGGTAACGACTTCAACAAGGTGCAGGGCAGGTTGCGCTCTAGAACTGGTGCTGCTCGCTGTATCTGAGCCATCACAGGATGTCAGCGATAAACTCATAAGCAGGCAGGATAATACAGCGGTAAATAACCATGAACCAGAGCCTGCTTTTTTCGATATAATCATGTGCCGAACTTTACCCCAAATAGCTGTAAAACGACATAAAAATGATAGATCATGGCACTGAATATACACACGATAATCATAAAGATTTTCAAAATATTAAACGCTTGCTGCCTTATGTCTGGGATTTCAAAGGTCGCGTGTTTCTCGCTATATCTTGCCTGATTCTATCCAAACTTGCGATGGTTGGCATGCCTTTGCTGTTAAAAGAAATTGTTGACGCACTGGACAGCAAGCAATTACTGGCAATCGACAGTGCAGAAGCAGCCATGTTGACTTTGCCACTGCTGTTTTTGCTGGCATATGGTGTGTTGCGGTTAATGTCGAGTTTATTTAATGAATTGCGTGACGTGCTGTTCGCCCGGGTGCGTTATCACGCTATGCGTAGTCTTTCTTTACGTGTGCTTAAACATTTGTATTCACTTTCACTGTCTTATCATCTGGATAGAAAAACCGGCGGCATCACACGCGACCTTGAGCGTGGTACCAATAGCCTCAGTTCGATATTAAATTATCTGGTATTTAATATCTTTCCTACCGCCGCCGAATTTATTTTTGTCGCCATTATTTTATTGAGCAAATATCAGCCACATTTCGCACTGATTACTTTTGGCACCGTGGCACTGTACATCGCTTTCAACTTTTTTGTTTCAAACTGGCGCATGCACTATCGTCATGAAATGAACCAACATGAATCACAGGCGAATAGTTATGCC
>CAZMLD010000010.1:0-17727 GCA_964566975.1 uncultured Thiotrichaceae bacterium
ATTTGTCTTAAAAAAGGACCGGCATATTGTGTGTTGGTCCTTTTTTTATCCATACCAGTGATACTCTAATTAACTTAATCAGAGCGTCCCTTGATAATATTGATGCATGATCCTAAAACAATCAGTTGCACCTACTGCGAGCGTCCAATGCACTGAATCTACAGGACTTTATCGGTTATTTTGAACTCACCGTATGGGTGATACGCTTTCGCTCAAAATAACCGATAAAGTCCTGTAGATTCAGCACCTTGATCGCTCTCGCTACGATTCAACTGATTTTTTTAGGATGATTAAAGGCGTTTTGTACGAAACGCTCGATAAATGTTTTATGATGGAGGATATTATGAACATTCTTGAAAAAACAGATGAAGAGATTTTAGAGCTGGCTCACCCGCTGTGGGCAGATCTAATTAAATTCTCTAATGAAGAAAATTACGGTGCTTTTACCCGAAACTTTTCGGCTGCAATGATGCTGGGTGCCAATGAAGTAGAAATGGGCAAACAGTTTGCGCGCAGCGAGTTAACAAAAAACCTGTCTGAAGAATATGACTACCTTGGTATGATTCGTCGTGGTGAGCATGTTACCGTGCTTTATAAACAAACGAATACCAAGAAAGAAGGTGAATGGCTTGGCAGGTTGGTCTTGGGTTATGAAGAAAAAAAGGTAAAAATTTTTGGTGCCACGCTTTTTTAAACAGATTTGTTTAAAGCAGGCTAATTTTTTCTCGTTCCCACGCTCTCGTGTGGGAACGCATACACAGACTTCAATTATTATTGAAGAGTATGGTTAATAAATGGCAGGCAATACGCGTTTCCATACATATGTCCATGGATGGACGGTAGTAGGACAATGCATATGCCCATGGATGGGCAGTAGTAGGATAATGCAGGAGCAATTATCGAGGAGCAATTGTCGAGAAGCGTCGGAACGAAGTCGTTTTTGTTGCCACACTCTTTTAACGTTTATCCAGGACAGTTATTCAGGCAGGTCTATCTAGTTATGTCAGAAACAATAGAAAATGAAAAATTTGTTGAGTTAAATTATAAAGTCGTCGATGTCAAAACGGGTGATGTACTCATTACTATCGATTATCCGCTGGGTTACGTTCATGGCATAAATGATGTTTTGTCTGAACAGGTAACAAAAGAGCTGGCCGGAAAAATGGTGGGTGATGTTATCGACGTGGCGATTGATACAAAACAGTTATACGGTGAAAGAGACGAGTCGCTGGTCTTTACTGACCGCATTGAAAATGTGCCCGAAGAATATCGAGAAATCGGTATGACCATCACCATGGAAAATGATAAAGGTGAGCCTAAAAGTTTTATTGTTACCCGCTTTGATGAAGAAACCCTGACTGTTGATGGCAACAACCCGCTGTGCGGCAGAGACGTAATTTTCACACTAGAAGTATTGACTGTACGTGATGCTACCGATGAAGAACTTGACCTTGGTGGTGCCGTTGGCGCCAATCCGGATTTAAATGAAATACTCCAATAATTATATTTTTTACCCAGATAACAATGAGCTGATAAAAGCCATTGCTCACTACAAAAGTTTACTTGTTGATCAAGCTGCTATAGATGATATTCCTGACGGCGGTGTTGCGGTGCAGGATAATTTTATTCACACGCGTGGCAATTACGAGCAGCACCGTTTCAATAGTCATATTCTCGAACCTGCTGCTGAGCTGTTTGAGTCACAATTGAGTGATCTATTGCGTCAGCAGTCACCATTAGACTGGGTCGTGCTACAGAATAGCCTGGGTAATATCTTGGCGGCACTTGGGCAGCAGCGAAGAGACGTCGCATGCTATGAAAAAGCGATCGCTTCATTTAATTTTGCACTGGGAGAACTCAAACAGGAAGACTCACCATTAGCATGGGCGACTACACAGTATAATCTGGGTACAGCGGCGCAGGCGCTGGGTAGGCAGCAGGACGACTCAAAATTACTGAAAACGTCTGTTGATGCGTACACCAATGCGTTGCTTGAATGGACGCGAGAACAGGCACCTGAGGAATGGGCGGCAACCATGTTCCAGCTGGGAGTCAGTCTTTATACTCAGGGTAAATTATTAAAAGGCAATCGCACACTTCAAAAATCAGTTGTTGCTTTTAAAAATGCCTTGGTTTATTTCGACGCCGATAATCATGCGCTGGCTTTAGCGGCGACGCATAATAGCCGTGGCGTTGCACTGCATAGTTTAGCGGAGTCAGAAGAAAATGCGGAACGTATGGAAGAAGCGATAAGGTCGTACGATACCGCTTTGACGGTATGCATGGAGCAACAGCGCCCCTTTCACCTCGCCGTGTTGTGCCGAGTAAACAAGTCGACTGCTCGCGTGGTACTGGCTGAGTTAACTAGTGATGCAGCCATTGCCGAAGAAGCAGCGGATGATTTTGAACTGATTATCGAATGTTTTCCTCACGCCCTGCAACCACTATGTATGAAGCATTGTGAGACACAGTTGCTTAAGGTGAAGTCTATGCTTGAAACATTTCGAAACTAATTATTAAGTGTGAGCGGTGGTGCGCCTTAAACCCGCTCTGAAAGCGTGTATTCCACATTCACAAAGGCACCAATCTCCGCCAGTAAACGGATTGTTCTAGCACCCAGACCAACATCTGGCACAACTTCACCTTTATCGACCGATAAAACCAGTACCACACCAAACCTAGGCGATACATTGTAAGCTTTAGTGACCTGTAGAATTTTATCTTTAATGGGTTCAAGCTGTTTTGTGATGATGTCGGTCAAGTCATAGACATCTACATTATCAGTCACTATGTCTGTCGATAACTCCCATGAGCTGATGGTGGGTTTGTCTAGAGTGCCGGCCATGCCAGCATTATTAACCGCCGTGGGTTCGATACCTAGCAGGCGTGTGATGTCATCAGGGTTGAAATGATAACCAGAGAGCGCGAAAAACGCCCGTCCTTTATTTGATGCCAAAGTTTTATCCTCATCAGTTAGCGATTTAATGTCTATCTTTGTTTGGTCACTGCTGTTTGTTGTGTTTATTATACAACAGTAGCCTGTTAGTGATAATTGTTAGTAAAAAATAATCATTAAAAAATCACACCGTTAGCTTTTTCAGCTATGCCATGAAAAGAAGAATGGTAGTCGAGTTATCAGTACCTCTGGTTTTAGCTGTGTCTCTTAGCCGTATTGCAGCTTGTAATCTAAAAATATGAATTTATACTTGGTATATTTTAACCTCTATTCGAGAGAGTGATTCATGTCTGCCTACCATGTTGTTAGAAGCATCAACATCCAGTCTTCAAAAGAAAAAATAATGAAATCGTTGTCGAACTATAAAGAATGGCCGCGCTGGTCGCCCTGGTTAATCATGGAGCCGAGTGCGACGCTTGAGTACAATGATAAGCAGGGAGAAGTTGGTGCTTATTATAGCTGGTCTGGTGATATGGTCGGCGAAGGTGAGATGACCTTAACAGAAATAACGGACGCTCAGCTCGAGATGAAGCTCAATTTTATCAAACCCTTTAAATCACAGGCGCGTGTCGAATTTCATATCGAAGAAAAGGCATCACACTGTGAAGTGAATTGGCATATGTATGGCAATTTGCCATTTTTTATGAGTATGATGAAAGAAAAAATGCAAGCATGGATTGCTATGGACTATGACCGTGGATTGCTGATGTTAAAAGCATACGTTGAAGACAATAAAGTGCCTTCCCGTGTCTCCATTGAGCAGGAGGCAAGTATCGAAAATCAGCTGTATGTAGGACTGGCTAACGAAGCGACGATTAAGGATGTTGGCTCAGTGATACAAGCCGATTACAAAAAACTCTACGATTTATTTACAGAAAATAATTGGCCCATTGATGTCATTCCTTTTTCTATCTATAACTCAATGGATATGATAAGCACCAAAATGACATTCATCTCCAGTCTACCGATAAAAGATAAAGTGAGCTTGGAAGCCCCTTTTTTACTCGGCGAACTGGATTCATCAAAAGCATTAAAGGTGACGCATACTGGCGACTACCCTTATCTCGGTAATGCCTGGTCAACAGCTATGGTGGCAGTAAAGTTCTATAAGAAAAAACAACGTAAACAGCCGCTGGGCATAGAGCGTTACCTGAATGATCCACAACAAACGCCAGCAGATGAGTTAATCACAGAAATATTAATACCGATAAAATAAATCACTGGGTCGTTATTTTATGATTGCTTGCTGTTTTGGGGAATACCGCATTGTGCGGTTATTCTTTAAGTATGCCAGTAATCAATCTTTGACAATTATCATTGCAGTTAAAACTGTGGTTGATATAATCACGGTTCTCTAAACGGGTAGAAACTATGCTCTGCTATAAGGGGATGCCCTAATGTGGTGTGTTAAAAACGCATTATCTCTATCGTTAATAAAGGAAAAAATCATGAACAAAAGTTTTGTCTCTTCTATTTTACTGCTTTCATTATTGCTACTTTCAACAGCAAGCTTTGCGAATAAAGGCAAAGGCCTAAATGTAATCGTCACCACCGCTGAGCAGCAGGCTCAAATGATGGCGATGGTATTATCTGTCCAAACCATAAAAAAACATGGTAAGGCAATCAACATGGTGCTTTGTAGTTCTGCTGGTGACCTCGCGCTTAAGTCAACTAAAACAGAGGTGTTTCAACCTGCAGGAAAATCGCCAACGCAATTACTTAAAGGCTTAATTAAAATGGGTGCGTCTGTCCAAGTATGTCCATTGTATTTGCCAAGTGCCGGTAAAACTAAAGCTGATCTTATTGACGGCATAACCGTAGCGAAACCGCCTGCTGTTGCCGCTCGTTTGTTAGATACAAACTTCACCACTTTAAGTTTCTGAATATTATCTTTACTGCCGGTAGAACGCACAATGGCTTCGGCTGCTGTTGCGCGTTCTACTCCATAAACAAGGTCTATCCCAGCCCTCTTTCTCGGACAAGCTCCTGGTCGGCTATTATACTGGCGTGACCAAAACCATGCAGTGACAGCGGTCATGTGACTGCTATAAAGCCCCGGCTTTTAACGTGGATTCAAGCTGTTTAAGAATTTGTACATCACCAAAAATTTACCCTGCGAACTGTGCACCGTTTATTTTCTGTTGACACGAAATTTCTGCGTGTTGACCTGTATTGTTAAGTCCGACAGACTCCTAGGAGCTTGTCCGAGAACAGATAACCTACTGCAAACCCCATAAAGGTCATAAGCTAAGCTTATTGAAATCGTTAAATAGCGCAACTATTCGCCTCATTCAATAAACTCAGCTTATGAGATTTCTGTGATTTTCGCTACGGCTTCTATTCTCGGACAAGCTCCTAGGGCATCACTTTGCTTTATCCCGATTATAAAAAACGATTTTGTTCTCAGGCAAGGCTATGTAAAAAATGAATTATTATAGCTCTCTTAAGCAATTTTTATCTTTATCAAAAATAGATCTGGTTTTCTAAAAGTGAGTGACGGTCGATTTCGTCAGTCAATTGCGATGCAATGATTAAAAGCACGATGGGCTCGCTTGGCAGTTCGTTAGGCAGACGTCTGGTGGGTTCTTTGCGGGGATAATAACCTGGTCACAACTTACTGTAGTCGGTTGCTTATTGCGTGTTTTGTGAATGACGAAGCCAAATTTGTATGCTGGTTTTAAGGTGTAACCACTAGCGGCAATATGTCTTGCGCTAGGTAACTCATTGACAGCTCATTACGTTGTTTTCGCATTTGGTAAATCAGCGTATAGGCGAGCACATTTTTCACGTATTCACGCGTTTCGTAAAACGGAATGGTTTCAATCCAGATATCGGCGGCCATGGTTTCATCTTCTGGTAGCCACTGTTTGACTCGATTTTGTCCCGCATTATAGGCGGCCAGCGCGATGACGTGATTGCCACCAAACCGAGTCAATAATTTTTGATAGTAATAGGCGCCATATTTAAGGTTTTTTACTGGGTCGTACAGGCTGCGGCTACCGTACCAACGCTCATTAAAGTGCCTGGCTATTTGCCTTCCTGTTTGCGGCATGATTTGCATCAGGCCACGTGCGCCTGCGGAAGAGTAGGCTTTGACATTGAATGCGCTTTCGCGTCGTATTAAAGCGAATAGTATTGCTGGGTTAAGATTTTGTTGTCGTGCATTTTTATTTATTTTATCAGCAAAGCTGAGCGGAAAGCGTAGCGCAATGTCATCCCAGTGTTTGGCTCTGGCAATGGTGAAAATGGCAATTTCATCCCATTGCCATTGCTGTGCTAACTTTGCTGCGGTAATGATTTCATTTTTATTTAATTCGCGTAAAGCGTGCCACCATTGCAGTTTTGCCTCCAGCTCTCTGTCTAGTATTTTTAACTCATAAACCACACGAAACTCTTTGTGATTTTTAAGGCTGGCTATTTCTTCTGCTGATACGATCAACGGATTATCGGATAGCTGATATAAGCTATTGATCCGAGAAGCGGCAAGGAAGCCATAATAATTGCGTCTGGTCGAAAGTTGAGTGAATATTGTCTGTGCTTTTTCAGCCTCGCCGGTTTCTTGATAAGCGCGAGCTAGCCAGTATTGCCATCGGGACTTTTTTATTTCGTCTTCATTAAGGGCCTGTATTGCAGTCAACACGTTTGCCCAGTTTTGTTGTGCCAGCGCCGCCCGCACACGCCATGAGCGACTACTGTAGTTGGTTGCATTTAACTGGCTGAAACGTTGGTAAGCATCGGTCTCACCTTCGAAAGCTAATTTAAAAGCGAGGCGTTTTTCGAGTTTGTCGCTGCGGTTTTTATCAACATTAAACGGCGCTTTTCTGGTATCCCATATTTTTATGGCGGTGCTGATGTCGCTGTTCGCCAGCTGGTCAATCGCATGGCTAAACATCAGCGCTGATTGAGCCGTTTTTTCAAGACTGAACAATGGTGATAAGTATTGTAATGGCTGGTGATGCAGGTTTATCCATAGCTCTGCACTGGCATGATAGGTTGGCGGCATAAGATTTTTAACATAGCCAGCAAGGCTGACTTTGTTGTTTTGTAGTGCAGCATCAAACCGTTGCCAGAGCAAGTTCTGAGTAAGCTGGCCAGAGTCTTTTAATCGGGAAAATACTGGGTCACACTCATCGGGTTGTGAGTATCCAGCGACCCATAGTTTTTTTGCGCCTTCGAGTGCATCGTGTTTGTTGCCCGTATTAAATTGAGCGAGGAGGTGATGGCAGATCAGTTTTGTTTCCGTACTGCTGCTATAAAATTGTAAAAAAAGTGTCCATTGCTGCTGTCTTGCCAGATGATGTAACCATCTATGTTTTAATCGACTGGCATAGCGTGAAGTTGCATGTTGTTGCAGAAATTTTTTTATTTTTGTGTCATAACTTAAGTGTTTTTTTAGCCACTGGTATTGCAAATAGGGGAATAATGGGTAGTCGGCTAACTGCTGCAGGAGAAAAAAATATTCAGCGTCATCATTTTTTTTAATTGCATTTTCGGCCTGTAAGAATATTTCTCGAAACCTTTCTAACTCTATGTCTGACCCTAGCCGCATTTGCGTGGAACTATACGCCGTTGTTACATGACTGTATCTTGTATCGAGGGCGGGCGGTGTCAAGTTGTCACCGTGGTTACCAGTAGTGGCGTCAGTACTGATTTTTGCCAGTAACTGCTCGTTGTTTTTATCGTGGCTGTCGGCTGTTGTGTCGAATATTTGGGCTGATGCCTGTACTGGTACTGCCGATGTGTTATCGGCGGAAGGGGTGCTCTCAGCGTTAATATGGTGACCGGTCACATTTGTCGAGAAAAATGACAAAGCGATTAATAGAAGAAAGATATTGTTCATGCTGGTATGGAGCTGCTCCATCAATGGTTGCGAGGAACCGATAAAACCAGTGTTTGTCATCTGGTTCTTTAGTTGCATTTGTCTATAGTCGCAGTTTAGCCCATTGTTTCTAGATTAGTTTGTTAATTTTGTTAGCCAGTACATGTTCAAAAACATCATTAATTATAGGCTTATTTGCTGGCTAGTTAGGTGCTGTCTTTGGCTAAAAAAATTCTCTCATAGTGTCAGCCATGCTAAACTTAGAATGCGTGGGTGCAGATACATGGCAATATAAAAATGCGGCTGTCTCCTTGACATCGAACGGGTTAACCACTTCATTAGGTGTTCCTGTTTCGGATTGTGCTTTCCATGTAAGAACAGTTCGGATTCTGATAAACTGATCGTTTGCGAAAAACTGGTTACTTTTAGAGATGACATATTACCCAATTTGATGAGGGCGATATGATTGCGCTGTGTATAGACGTGTGTATACCTTGCTCAGGATGTCGCTGGGTGAACGACTCAATATAGAAAATGACTAAACCATTCGCCAGTTTTTGTCGATATCAATGTGCTACGCTTTCCATGTGGCTGTTGTTGGTCGCTAACATGAATGGCAGCGCATTGAACAATGCGTAGATTGAAATGAATGCAATGGCTTTGCTAGCCAAACTGGAATAACTATGAGCACAGTTGATCAAAAAACAGGTTTAGCCTCTACGGTGGATGGCTCAGTAATGAGTTATGTGCGAGCAGGGTGGTTGCGTGCTGTGCTTTTTACGCTGATATGGCTAATACTTGTTGATGGCGAGGTGGGCTCATGGTTGATTGGCGTCCCAGTGGTGCTGTTTGCCACCTTTGCCAGTGTACGACTGCTGCCTGGTTTTTCAATATCGGTATCGGGTATGGTTCGTTTTGTGCCCTTCTTTCTCTGGCAATCTTTACGTGGTGGCACTGATGTTGCGATGCGGGTGTTGTCTCCAAAATTGTCAATTGCACCTGCCATGTTGAGTTATCGGTGGCGGCTGCCACCAGGCTTATCGCGGGTGTTCATGGCCAATGTGGTGAGCTTATTGCCAGGAACATTAAGTGCTGAGCTGGAAGATGATCTGCTGAATGTGCATGTGCTCGACGAGACCGCAGATTTTGATGCTGAAATGATATTGCTGGAGGAGCGTGTGGCGCAGATGTTTGGCTTGAGCCTGATGGCAGAAAATAACGCAGGAAAAGAATCCAGGTGAGGAGAAAAGTTTAGTGGATACCTTGTATTTGGCGATAGCGCTGTTTCTTTTATTAACCTTGGTGGTTGGTCTGTGGCGAATCTTACGCGGGCCGACAGCCGCCGACCGTATGCTGGCTGCACAGTTGTTTGGTACTACCGCTGTTGCCTGTTTATTGCTGCTGTCGCAGGCGTTGGAACAGGCAGCGTTAAGAGACGTGGCACTGGTATTTGCATTGTTGGCGGTGGTCACTGCGGTCGCGTTTGTCAGGCGTGTCTGGTCACTGGAGTCTACAGATGTCGATGATTGATATTTTCACTGCTATTTTGCTGATTGTGGGTGCGCTATTTTTTCTGGCTGGCACCGTTGGTTTGCTTCGTTTCCCCGATGTGTACACCCGACTGCATGCGTTGACTAAGGCTGATAACGTGGGTCTTGGCATGATGGTATTGGGGCTTATTTTACAGGCAGAGTCGCTGGCTGTAGTGGGCAAGCTGTTATTGATCTGGATACTGGTGCTGCTTGCCGGTGCGGGTGTCGCTCATTTGGTGGCAACAGCGGCGCGACAACGAGGTATTAAACTGTGGAGGCGATAAACTTATTGTTAGTGTTCGATGCCGTGCTGGGTTTAACCTTGTTGTGGTTAGCGTGGCAGGCGATGACCAGCCCCGACCTGTTCCGTGGCATTGTGTTATTTATTGCTTTTGGTTTGTTGATGGCAATGGCATGGGTTCGCCTTGATGCACCTGATGTTGCTCTCGCTGAAGCAACTATTGGCGCGGGCTTAACGGGCGCTTTATTACTAGCCGCACTGGCAGGTCTGGGCGCAGATACAAACAGTACAAACGAAAACACCAATGATAAAGACAAAAGCGACGTGAAAGCAAGCAGCATGAACACAGAACAGAATAATGAGGACGCAGAGAAAAATGAACGCTGAAAATAAACAGCCCCCATTGTTCATTCGACTGCTGCTGATACTGCTGCTGAGTGTGTTAACCGTGGGTCTGGCCGCCGCCGTGCTGTCGTTGCCTGAGCAGGCACCTGGTTTGAGCATTGCTGTGGCAGAAAATATAGAAAAGAGTGGAGTGACGAATCCAGTTACGGCGGTACTGCTTAACTACCGAGCTTATGATACCTTGCTGGAACTGGGTGTGCTGTTACTGGCGCTGCTTGGCATCTGGTCATTGGGTGGCGTTTCGAAACGGGGGCAATCACTGCCAGGACCGGTGCTGGATATCCTATCACGGGTACTGGTTCCCTTGTTGATTCTGGTTTCTGGTTATCTATTGTGGGTTGGTGCCTATGAACCGGGTGGTGCTTTTCAGGCGGGTGCGGTACTGGGTGCGGTCGGGGTGCTACTGCTTCTAAGTGGTTGGCGACTTGAACCTCGGTTTGCTGGCCTGGCTTTGCGTGTAAGCTTGGTCGCTGGTTTGGTGATATTCGTTGTCGTCGGCATGGCGTTTATTCTGTTATCGAGTTATTTTCTTGAGTACCCCCCTGAATTTGCCCCTGGGCTGATCCTGTTGATTGAAACTGCGGCTACTGTGTCTATTGGTATTAGTTTGGCCGCCCTGTTCCTCGGTGGTGAACCGGAATCGGAGATACAGAAATGAGCCCAGCTATCCTTTATGCGCTGGTGGGCGTCGGTTTATTCTCCATCGGTATTTATGCGCTGATTATTTACCCGCATTTATTACGCAAAATTCTTGCTATCAATGTCATGGGTAGTGGGGTGTTCTTGGTGCTGGTGGCATTAGCCGCACGTGCTGAGGGCGCACCCGATGCCGTGCCACATGCCATGGTTATTACCGGTATTGTGGTGGCGGTATCTGCTACCGCCTTGGCGTTGGCTCTGATGTTACGTGTGAAAGATGAAACGGGCCGTGCTGAACTGCCTGAAGATTCACAGGAGTAAGACATTGATAAATGATTTTCACTGGGTAGTTATTGTTATTTTTCTACCATTATTAGGTGCAATGGCTTGCTTTTTATGGCCTAGGCACAACATCAAGCTGGCTATGTTTGCAACGCTGGCTACGGTTGCAAGTGTTGTCGGGCTCAGCTGGCAGGTGGCGACGCATGGCGTGCAGCGTTATGCACTTGGCGGCTGGAATGCACCCTTAGGTATTGACCTTTATGTCGATGGATTAAGCTTGTTGATGCTGATAGTAACAGCCGTCGTGGGTCTGGCTATCAGTGTCTATTCCACCGCTTATTTTAAAGTAGATAAGGCAAAACATTTTTGGCCATTGTGGTTGTTCCTGTGGTCAGCGTTAAATGGTCTGTTTTTGTCTGCCGACATTTTTAACCTTTATGTTACCTTGGAATTGATTGGCCTGTCCGCCGTGGCGCTGGTTGCCCTGTCTGGTGGTGCCAATGCCTTAACTGCCGCCATGCGTTATCTGCTGGTGAGTTTGCTGGGTTCATTGTTCTACCTTATGGGCGTTGCCTTGCTCTACCACAGTTATGGTACGGCTGATATTGCGATAATAGGGCAGCAGGCAGAATTATCACAAACCATGTGGTTGGCCATCGGTTTAATGACGGCTGGTTTATTGATAAAAACCGCACTGTTCCCGATGCATTTCTGGTTGCCACCGGCACATTCAAGTGCGCCTGCACCAGTGAGTGCATTACTGTCAGCACTGGTGGTCAAAGCTTCGCTTTACATATTGTTGCGTCTGTGGCTGGAAGTTTTTCCACTGGAAACCGAGCCTGGGCAGGTCAACATCGGTATGGTACTGGGTCTGCTCGGCTCGGCAGCCATCATCTGGGGTGGTGTGCAGGCATTGCGTCAAACTCGACTTAAATTACTGGTGGCTTATTCCACCGTGGTGCAGATCGGTTATTTATTTCTCGCCTTTCCGCTAGCAAGTATCATGGGTTGGAGGGCTGCACTCTATTTTGTGGTGGCACATGCTGTTGCCAAAACCGCGATGTTCATGGCGGCAGGTAACATCCTGTTTTATGGTGGACATGATCGTATTATTGATCTTGATCGAGTAGCACAGCGTTTACCGGTGACCCTTGCTGCCTTTGGTGTTGCTGGTGTTAGTCTTATGGGTCTACCACCGAGTGGTGGTTTTGTTGCCAAATGGCTGTTACTGGAAGCGGCTATCGTTTCTGGTCAATGGTGGTGGGGTTTGATGTTGATTGCTGGTGGTTTGTTAACAGGTGCTTATGTGTTTAAGGTCATCGGTCATGCTTTCACTCAGGCTGAATGCCCACATGAAGCGCGGGCTGTGCCTAAAAGGATGGAATGGGCGGCAATGGCAATGGCTATACTTGCTATCGTACTGGGCTTTCTTTCGCCTGTGCTGCTAGCATTGATGGAGATTGGTTCTCCGCTTGGAGAAAGTTTGTCATGAGCTGGGAAAACTGGTTACCGTTATTAATTGTACTCACTTCACTCGTTGTCGGACTGATGATTTTCCCTCTGGCAGAGGAAAAGGCAAAGACCCGCATGGCGTTGAACATGGCAGGTGCCTTGCTCAAATTGGTATTGGTGGCTGTCATGTTATGGGGGGTTTTTAACGGCTATCATTTTGAAACCCGTTTGCCTCTGTTGCCGGGGATAGACCTCGTGCTGCGAGCCGATGCGCTGTCGATGTTGTTTGTGGCGCTTTCTGCTGGTCTGTGGTTGCTAACCACAGTGTATGCGATTGGCTACCTAGAAGACTCACCTCACCGCAGCCGTTTCTTTGGTTTTTTCAGCCTCTGTGTGACCGCAACGGTCGGTGTTGCACTGGCAGGTAACCTGCTTACCTTCCTGTTGTTTTATGAGTTACTAACACTGGCAACCTACCCGTTGATTGTGCACCGAGGTACCGAAGCGGCTCGTAAAGCTGGGCGTACCTATCTTATTTATACCCTCACAGGTGGCGCACTGTTACTGCTTGGTACTATCTGGTTATATACCATCACTGGCACCCTCGAATTTACCGCTCAGGGCTTCCTGTCTGCACTGGACAGCTCTTACCACCCATCACTGACGGTTATTTTTGTATTGTTGATGATTGGACTGGGGGTGAAAGCGGCCATTATTCCGTTACATGGCTGGCTACCCAAATCCATGGTTGCACCAGCACCCGTTAGCGCTCTGTTACATGCGGTGGCGGTGGTAAAAGCCGGTGCTTTCGGCATTATTCGCGTCCTTTATGATGTGTTTGGCATTGAGTTTAGTGCTAGCCTGGGGGTGACCTTGCCGCTGGCAATTTTCGCGGGGGTAACCGTTATTTATGCCTCGATGCGAGCGTTTTTCCAAGACGACTTAAAACGGCGACTGGCATTTTCCACGGTGAGTCAGGTTTCTTATATTATTCTTGGAGTTGCCATTGTTGGCCCGATAGCCACCATCGGCGGCATGGTGCATCTGGTGCATCAGGGGGTAATGAAGATCACCCTGTTTTTCTGTGCCGGCAACTTTGCCGAAACTCTGGGAATTCACAAAATCAGTGAAATGAACGGGGTCGGGCGACGAATGCCGTGGACCATGGCGGCGTTTACCATTGGTGCTTTTGGCATGATTGGCGCGCCGCCACTGGCCGGATTCATCAGCAAATGGTATCTGGGACTGGGTGCGTTAGAAGCGGGTCAGGGCTGGGTAATATTTGTGCTGGCGGGCAGCAGTTTGCTTAATGCGGGTTATTTTCTGCCTATTTTATATGCCGCCTGGTTTAAACCTCAGGTGGGCGACTGGCCGGCCGAACGCAAATTTGGTTCTTATGAAACCGCGCTGGCATTACTTGCACCGCCAGTCATCACTGCGACCTTGGCCGTCATGTTAGGTCTGCTGGCATCATCACCGTTCAGTCCGTTGGAGTGGGTTCGTTTCATCACCATGAAGGAATATGGACTGTGAATGATACCTTGACCATGTTGTTGCTGCTGGCAGTGCCTGGATTGCCGTTACTGCTGGCATTCCCTAGACTGCGTAGATGGTTGCCGTGGACAGGCGTGCGTTATCTTGCCTTGTTGCCTGCGGTTATTATTGTTGCCATACCTACAACGTACTCAGTGGAGCCGTCTTGGCTGATGTTTAATGCTGAGTTAGGTATCGGTACAGGCAGTCGGATATTGCTGGCAATGTCAGTATTGCTATGGGCTTGGGTGATGTTTCTGTTACCTGCAAACAAAGACCAGCCTGAAGGATCGTATTTCACGGTGTTTTTAATGGTGACCATGGCGGGTAATTTTGGCGCCATTCTGGCGATGGATCTGGTAACATTTTACGTCTTTTCTGTGCTGTTGAGTTATGGTTTTTACGGATTACTGGTTTCTACCAACCAGAACAACCAAAATAAAGAGCGGCGAGCAGGGCGCGTTTATCTGATATTACTGATTATCGCCGATATTGCGTTATTTGAAGTGTTGTTGATTTCGGTGTTTACAACAGAGATTTTGGTCTTTGCCGATGTGCACCATGCTATGGCACAGTCCGACTATCTTGCTCTGTATTTGGCGCTGGTGGTCTTTGCCTTTGTTGTTAAGGCAGGGATATGGCCATTTCACTTCTGGCTGGTGCATGCTTTTCGCAGCGTTCGCCCAGCGGTTGCATTGCTGCTGGTTAGTGTCCCCGTTACTGTTGCGTTAACTGGCCTGTTACGCTGGCTACCACTGGGTGAGATTTCTGCGCCGCAGTCGGGTCTACTGCTTCAGGGTCTGGGCGTAGTAACCGTGCTATATGCGCTTGTTTTTGCCATTTTTGACCGCCTTAAAAAGCAGCCACTTACCATGTTATCGGTTCACAGTGTATTGTTTGCCACCGGTGTGTTTAGCATTGGTGTCGGCACGGTGCTGGCGGATGCGACACTCTGGCAGCACTATGAAAACGGCTTATACTATTTTGTTTCCTTGTTAGCTTTCGCACTGGCGCTGCTGCTTTTTACTACTGGCTGGTTGCACAATGCGACGGCTGCTACAACAGAGCACGCAGAGCAATCGAACAGGTGGTTTGAGCGTTGGCCGGCTATGCTGGTGTCGGTGCTTGCCAATATCGGCTTTCATACTCTGCCCAGATGGATCAACGGCTGGCAGGTTAAAATGCAGCATCTCTGGTTGCTGATTTGTCGTCGAGAAAAACAGATTGGTGTTTATGAAGTGAAACTACAAGGATGGAGTCTGGCTATCACTCTGTTTGTCCTATTAGCAATTGCAATAACATTTGTTGTGGCATACGTTGGTTTACCCGTTCCCGTTTGACCTCGGCCTTGGTTATGTCTGTTTTTTCATCTCCGCTGATTTTATTATTGATATCAGGTCTGCCTTTGTTGCTGGCGATAACCTTAATGGTCAGTCCAGCACGCCAGCGTCTGACGTTCTTGGTACCTTGGGTTACGCTACCGGCATTATTACTGTCTCTGCTGTTACCGATCGGTATCGAACTGGAACTTCCGTGGATGTTATTCGGTGTTCAGCTGGGGCTTGATGAAACGGCAAGGGTATTTTTGTTATTTAGTTCAGTTCTCTGGCTGGTGGCGGGTATTTATGCCATCGGTTATTTTTCTAAAAACTCATCTAAGCCATCGTTTTTTGTTTATTTTCTGCTCGCCATGACGGGCAATTTTGGCCTGATCCTCGCTCAGGAAATATTACTCTTTTTTACCTTTTATGCTTTGATGAGTTTTGCCAGTTATGGCCTGGTGGTACATCAGCGAGGCGCTGAAGCATTACGCGCTGGACGTATCTATATCATTCTCGTGGTTATTGGTGAGGTCATGTTGTTTGCTGCTTTTGCAATGGCAGCGTCATCTGCTGGCAGCACTGAATTTAGCGCCGTTAGCTCACTGCTCGCCGAATCTGAATTAAAAAACGTTATTATGACGCTGTTGTTCCTTGGTTTCGGCATTAAAGCAGGGGTTATTGGTTTGCATGTCTGGCTGCCGCTGGCGCATCCGGTCGCACCGACACCAGCCAGTGCGGTGCTTTCTGGCGCAATGATAGCGGCTGGTTTACTGGGCTGGTTGCGTATTTTGCCGTTGGGTGAGGCTGCGTTACCTTTTTGGGGCGCGGTGATGATGGTTGCTGGCATGGCCGCTGCTTTTTATGCGGTGTTAGTCGGCTTGTTACAGAACAATGCAAAAACCGTGCTGGCTTATTCCAGTATCAGCAGCATGGGTATTATGACCATGGCAGTCGGTCTGGGGCTAATCGCCCCAGAAAACTGGCCTTTTATATTAAGTGCTATCCTAGTGTATGTGCTGCAACATGGTCTTGCCAAGGGCGCACTATTTTTGGGTGTTGGTTTGTGTGTAAAACCCGTTGTCTCCAGAAGCCTGCGTTACCTGCTCATTGTGGCCTTGCTACTACCCGCGCTGTCATTAGCAGGTGCGCCGCTAACCAGTGGTTTGATCGCCAAGTATTTACTCGACATGCAGTTACTCGCGGCCGTGTCTCCCTGGGTTGACTGGGTGCAGCTAGTGCTGCCGTGGAGTGCGCTAGCGGCTAGTTTGCTGTTGCTTCGTTTTCTATTTTTAGTGTGGCCGCAGCGCAGTGAAAGTGCAGAAGAAGTAGACGCCGCCACCTCAACAGCAGCTCTACCCACAACCATGTGGCTATCATGGCTGACACTGGTCGGCATTGTGGTTTTAAGTCCGTGGATTGTTTCCATGTTAGTTATGCCAGCCGGCTCAACAGTCAACGTCTGGTCACTGGCATCAGCAAGCAGTGCTTTGTGGTCGCTGGCACTGTCCATTACGCTGGCTGCTGCTGTTTGGTTTGCTGCTCGATATACGAAAATCCATAAGCAGCTAAGGGTGCCGGCGGGAGATATAGTGATTTTTTACGAACAATGGCTATGGCCGAAGCTGGTCTCGGTGTTATCACAAAATTTCGCTGTATTACTAAAGGTGGCTGCATCGTTGTTGCTGTGGATAAATTTGCGCTTTGACTCCTTAAACCTGAATACTCTGATGACAAGTCTTGAATATCGATCTAAACAATGGACGGTTGTAACCTCATTGTTGTTGTTACTTGTTCTGGTATTTGTGATTCTGGCCAGCGTCTAGGAGCTTGTCCGAGAACAGATAACCTACTGCAAACCCCATAAAGGTCATAAGCTAAGCTTATTGAAATCGTTAAATAGCGCAACTATTCGCCTCATTCAATAAACTCAGCTTATGACCTTTCTGTGATTTTCGCTACGGCTTCTATTCTCGGACAAGCTCCTAGCAGGTTGAGCACATCATTACCCTCTCCTTGGATGTTGTCATCTACTCTTTTTTCTTCACCCTAAAAAAATCAGTTAACCCTGCCAAATGTAAATCTGCATGATCGAAATCTAATTTAAGGCGGTATTTAGGTTAGCAGGACAAAGGTAATGCTGTAGGCGGCTCTTTACCCGATTTAACCTCAAACCTCTCCATTGCTTTAGTCAAAATAAGACGCCAGCATTGTGCAAAACTCGGCTGTGGCGCAGCGACTTTAAGTTCATTAAAAATTCAACTAAGCGGGCATATGCTTTTTTTAGTTTTGTTATGTTGCCATGTGTACTTGTTCGGGCTTTGCTACTATTATGTACGGACTTACGGGACATAGCAGAGGTGTGTGAGATGAATAGTATTAGTGTGAATAAATTTAGAAATAACCTAAAAAACTATGTAGAACAAGTGGTTAACGATCATTTTCCACTTAAGGTGACGCGTAGAAGTGGTGCAGATTTTGTCGTTTTAAGTGCGGATGATTGGGAACGTGAGCAAGAAACACTATATGTTTTGCAAAACAGTGACTTA
>CAZMLD010000011.1:0-17703 GCA_964566975.1 uncultured Thiotrichaceae bacterium
ATATCGTCTTCATTACGCATTTCTGTGGTGCAAACGAGGATGGCATTGCCTAGTTCAGGATAAAATAAGGACAGATCATAACCGCCGAGTATGTCTTTTTCCAGTAACGCTGCCAGTATGTCTGCCGCGTTAACATCGGTCGGCAGTGCTTCAAATTGCAGCACAGTTTCGTGAAAGTGGCTGGCTGAAAATGCTTTTTTTATACCAGCAATATCGCTTAGCTGGTCAACCAGCACATTATTATTTGCAAAACAGGCGGCGGCGGTATTTTCCAGCCCTGTCGCCCCCATAATCGCCATATGAATGGTTGATGCCGTTACCACCAGCCCCTGGTTGGTACAGATGTTTGAGGTCGCTTTTGAACGCCGAATGTGTTGTTCTCGCGCTTGCAGGGTGAGCACAAAACCTTCTTTGTCATCCAGGTCTCTGGTGCGCCCGACGATGCGGCCAGGCATTTGTCGTACCAGCGCCTGCTTGCAGCAAAGCAAACCGTAATAAGGCCCACCCGCTGACATCGGCACGCCTAAAGGCTGGCCGTCACCGCAGGCAATATCAACACCCTGATTATTTTCAGCGCTGCCCCATTCACCCGGTGGTTTGATAACGGCCGCCACTAACGGGTTTATCACCGCAATCAGCAAGATGTTATTGTCATGCGCCCAGTCGGTAATTTCATCAACCGCTTCGAGGTTACCAAAAAAATTCGGCTGCTGTAGTACCAGCGCCGTGATGTCGCCGCCTTCTTGTTCCTGCTGCTGTTTAATCTGTTGCAGACTCACGGTGCCACTTGCTTTGTCATAAGGCACGTCAATTAACTCAATTTGCTGGCCTTTAACGATGGTGTGTGCGGTCTGGCGGTAAACCGGATTAACCGTCGTTGGCATTAAAATTTTTCGTGATTTTGACTTACGATTTGCCCGCACTGCCATCAAAATGGCCTCGGCGAGGGATGAAGCACCGTCATACATCGAGGCATTGGACACATCCATCGCGGTGAGTGCGGTCATCATGCTTTGGTATTCATAGGTTAGCTGCAAGGTACCCTGTGAGGCTTCCGCCTGATACGGGGTGTAGGCACTGTAAAACTCACCACGGGTGGTGATCTCCCAGACCGCTGCGGGGATATGATGCTGATACGCACCCGCACCGACAAAGCACAGAGCTTTGGTATTTTGTTCGGCACGCTGGCGCATTAAACGCGATATTTCCATTTCAGTCATGCCCTCGGGTATTGCCTGCATGACAGCAGCACGTAAATGCGGCGGAATTTCATCAAATAAATCTTCAATCGAATCTGCGCCGATAGTGGCTAACATCTGTGTGATTTCTTGTTCGGTGTGGGGAATAAAAGGCATGTTAAAAGCTGGCGGTGAATTATCCAGTGGTAAGTTATAAGATCATAGCGACACAAAGTGTTGTGGCGCTATCCAGTCAATACATTCCCGTGCGAGAGCATGAGAATGTAAAAAATATTCAGCTCTATTCGTCTATCTCTGCCTGATAGGCATCGGCATCCATCAACTCGTCTAGTTCGTTAGCCGAGGGTTTAACTTTAAATAACCAGCCATTATCATAGGGTGAGCTGTTGATCATCTCTGGCTCATCCATCAGGCTTTCATTTACTTCAATGATTTCACCACTGACGGGTATATAAACATCGGAAGCCGCTTTTACCGATTCAACCACGCAGCACTCATCACCAGCGACAAATTCGGTACCGACTTCTGGCAGTTCAACAAAAACCAAATCGCCTAATAATGCCTGTGCATGATCACTAATACCAACCGTAATCAAACCGTCATCCTCACTGCGTAACCATTCATGTGAGCTGGTATATTTTAATTCAGAAGGCACTTCACTCATTGTTATTCTCCAGGATACATTTTCTACAATTCAAGTTTTACTGTGGCGCATTATACGCTTCAATAAAATCAAGAACAAAAATCAAGAACAAAAATTAAAAACTAAAATCACACTGCCTGTCCATCACGCACAAAAACGGGCTTCACTACACTCGCTTTCAACAACTTGCCGCGGATTTCTACTTTACAGGTTTTGCCAATGTCAATCGGCACCCGCGCCAGGGCAATGGATTTTTGCAGACTGGGTGAAAAAGAGCCACTGGTAATTTCACCTTCACCCAAAATTTCACCTTCAGCATTATCCATAACGACCTTTTGATGGGCTCGTAATACACCGCGTTCTTCCAGTACTAAGCCCACCAGTTTCTGCTGCACACCGGCTGCTTTTTCTGCTTCTATGGCTGTACGGCCGATAAAATTTCGCTCTTGCGGCTGCCATGCAACTGTCCAGCCTAGGCCTGAAATCAACGGAGAGGTATGTTCCGTCATGTCGTTGCCATATAAGTTCATGCCCGCTTCTAGGCGTAAAGTATCGCGCGCGCCCAGCCCACAGGGTTTGATGCCCGCACCAGCCAGCTTATCCCACAGCGTTGCGGCTTCTGATTCGGGCAACATAATCTCAAAACCATCTTCGCCAGTATAACCAGTACGACCAATAAACCACTCGCCACAGTCAGCACCAAAAAACCGTTTTAGTGGCGTTGCGGCTTCAACCACATCCAGCGGCAAAACCTGAAAGGCTTTGGCTCGGGCTTTTGGACCCTGCACCGCAATCATGGCAAGGGTGTTTCGCTCGTTGACGCTAACCTTAAAGGCGGCTGCCTGTTTAGTAATCCAGGCGAGGTCTTTTTCACGAGTACCGGCATTCACCACCAGCCGATACCATGCATCTGACATGTAATACACAATCAGGTCATCAATCACACCACCGTTTTCATTGAGCATGCAACTATAAAGCGCTTTGCCATTTTCTTTAAGTTTGGCGACATCATTTGCCAGTAAATACTGCAAAAAACCTTTTATGTCTGTTGACGCATCCGTTACACCAAGGTCGAGAATAACCATATGCGAAACATCAAACATGCCCGCATCGTTACGCACCTGGTGATGTTCGTCCATCTGCGAGCCATAGTTGACCGGCATTTGCCAACCAGCAAAATCAACAATATTGCCTTTATATTCAACATGTTTATCAAAAAGTATGGTTTTATTGCTCATGATTGCCTGACTGCTAATAGAAATTGATGCCGTATTTAAAAGTGATGAGTTTACATGTTTTGTTCGATTAGAACCCTGATAAAAAACAGGCGTAATCGTTGTCATTAACCCAGCGGCTAAACCTAGAAGGCAGTTGCTCCGACACAGGACAAGCTCATACAGGAGATTAGGACGTTATATTGGGTATGGTCATAGTTGAGTGGGTAAGCTTTGTAGGGTGGACAGGTTTCCCCGCTCAAGCTTGTCCCTGCAAGGTTTAAGCAGGGAGCGTACGAGGACAAGCTTTTGGCCACGCTTTAGACTAATGACGAGTCCATGCCATATCTAGCGGTTTTTTATTGTAATCCAGAAACAACAAAGCTACCTACCCCGTCATTCCTGCATATTTTTAGCAGGAATCCACTCTTCACACAATAGATTCCCGCTAAAAACATGCAGGAATGACGGGGAGGATAATTCTTTGGTCACAATAAAAAATCACTCCATGTAACATAAACCCATACTTCTTCCACTCAATATGGCAGGCATAGACCCGTTATATTTACCTTAAACACCCAGCGCCTGTTTGATAATACGGTACTTCAGTGCAGGCAGATTATCCACCAGCGATAAACCCGCATTGCGTATTTCTGACAGCAAAGCATTGTTATTGCCAAACAACTGCTTAAAGCCAGTCATTGACGCTTCCATTAGCTGATTCGCGCCTTTACGCTGCCGCTGATATTTTGACAGAGTATGCAGCGCTGCCCATTGCCGCCTGGCTTTTCGTGCGCCAATAATAATCTCGGCTAGGGCAAAGGCATCGGCGATACCGAGGTTTGCCCCCTGCCCCGCCAATGGATGAATATTGTGCGCTGCATCACCGATTAACGCCAGACCCGGTTGCACGTAGTCACTGGCATGACCGTGTGTTAAAGGGAATAAGTAGCGCTGGCTGACGGCGGTTATTTCTCCCAGAACAAACTCACTCGCTTCGGCTAAAGCCAGTTTAAATGCTTGCTCGTCCAGTGCCAGGGTTTGTTGCGCGACGCTGTCATCCAGCGACCAGACAATTGAGCTTTGTCCGTTATACAGCGGCAAAAAAGCCAGCGGCCCATGCGCCATAAAACATTGCCAGGCGGTATTTTGATGGTGTTCACTGGTGGCCACATTACACACCAGCGCCTGCTGGTTATAGCTGTGTTTTGTGCGGCTAATAGAGGCGGCGGCGCTAACCTTAGAGTTCACGCCGTCAGCACCGACCAGCAGTGTCGCCTGTATTTTTTTGCCTGAAGCAAAAACAATAGTGCTGACAGCGCCCCCACTAACAGCAGAAGCACTTGCCGTTTGCTCACTGTCGACTGAATCATCATCACGATAATTCTCGCTCTTTGCGGAAGACGCTTCATCCATGCATACGCCATTTATGGGCATATAGTCAATGTGGGTGATTTCTTGCGGACAAAAATAGTGGATATTGCCCGCCTGCTGTACTTTTTCCAGCAGCAGTTGCTGCAAAACATTATTTTCTATAATTGCGCCTAATGCCGACACGCCAAGTTCAGCGCTATCAAATTGAATTTGCCCCGCACCCGCTTGCTCCCAGACGAACATTTTTTCATAGTGACAAATACGTTGCGCCAGTGGTGAGTGCAGCACACCTGTCTGCTGAAAATATTTTAACGCAGACAGGTTAATCGCCGAAACACGGCAACTGGTTTGTTCAGCAATAGCATCGAGTTCATTGCGCTCAATAATAGCGACAGAAAAGTCGGTATCAATTAGCGCATGGGCGAAACACAGCCCAACGATACCACCGCCAACGATAACAACATCAAACCTGTCGATTTCATCAGATGGCTGTTGCCCGTGATGTTTGTTATCACCTTGCTGCACATGCTGGTTCATAATGGCAGACCTCGATTCAGCCGTGTTAGATGACCACTCAACCCCATGTTTTGTACTGCCAGTCGATGTTTGATACCTGGTAGCACGTCTACCATTTGCAGGCTAAATGAGCGCAGATGACCTAGCGCAGTCACCTTGCTGGAAAAAACTTTTACCAACGTATCGGTAAAACCATAGACCCGTCGGGTATCTTCCTCACGCAAACGCGCATAACGCTGCAGCAGAGTCTGGCTACCAATATCGACCGCTGAATCAACCGACATATCGGGTGAAAGCCTTGCTGGATGTCTTGCTAACGTGCTGGCTGGCAGTGCATCAACAATTAATTCCGACAGCACGGCGATGTCTCTTAACGCCAGATTAAACCCTTGACCAGCGACAGGGTGTACGCTGTGCGCGGCATTACCAATTAGCGCCACTCGTCCATGTACCATTTGTGTCGCTGCCTGTAAAAACAAAGGATAAAGTTGGCGTTGACCGACTTTTTTAAACGAACCCAGGCGATAACCAAATCGCTGCTGCAATTGCTGTAGAAACTCAGTGTCATCCAGCGCCTGAAGATAGTCGGCCTGTTCGGGTTCGAGTGTCCAGACCAAAGAACAGCGATTTTTCTGCATCGGCAACAATGCCAGCGGGCCACTGTCGGTGAAACGTTCATAGGCAACATTATTGTGTTTGTAACCTGGCGTGACATTGCTTATCAATGCTACCTGGTTGTAACTTTTGCGGCTGCTCCCTATCGCCAGCAGCGCCATCACCTGTGAGTTGCTGCCATCAGCAGCAATCAGTAAATTTGCACTTAGTTGTTGTCGCTTACCACTCTCGCGACTTTCAGTTTTGCCATTAATATCAAGTTCAACAGAAACCTGCTGCTCGTTCTGTTTAAGGGCAATTAACTGGGCAGGACAAAACAGGTGGATATTTGGCGATTGATTTATCACGGCATATAACTGCTGCCCGATATCTCGATTTTCCAGCACATAACCCAGCGCTGCTACATTCTCCTGCTCTTTGCTTAAGCGAGTAACGCCAAAATGCCCACGGTCTGAGATATGAATATGATCAATCGCTTCACCGCAGGGTGCAAGTGCCGACCACAGACCCAGCCCCTCAAAAATACAACGGCTGCCATAAGACAGTGCCACCGACCTATCATCATAACTGGGCTGTGAGTCGGTCTTGAGCGGATGCGCTTCAACCAGCGCAATGTTTAAATCGGCGTTTCGCAAAGCACAGGCAAGACTGGCACCAGCAAGACCACCACCAATGATAATCAGGTCAAAATGATTGTTTGTTACTGTTTTTGCCATGATATGCCAGTAGTTATAGATTCGCTTTGCTCAGCCTCAGGTTGAACTCTCTCAGATTGGGCTTCCGAGATTTCAGCTTAAGCAATTTTTACTGGCTAGAAGTGTACCCCATCATTAGCATCGATATCCGATTAAAATAACAGCCACTGCCTGAGTCCACTCACTTTCATATAATCCTAAAAAAATCAGTTGAATCGTAGCGAGGATGACTAAGGCGCTGAAGATTAATGACTTTACAGGTTATATTGGAGGAAAGCGTATCACCCATACGGTGAGTTCAATATAACCTGTAAAGTCGTTAAGATTCAGTGTATTAGGCATCCGCAGTAGGTTCAACTGATTTTTTTAGGATAATGACTGTTTTCACCATAATTCGACCCTTTCTCTGTTTCAACCATATCATCAAACCTGTTTACACCGCCCCCAGCATAGTCTAAGTTGACCTAAAAACTAACGGCTCATGTTATTCAGTATTTCACGAACTGATCAGCGTCATCACCCATATCAAGCTCAAAACCAGCAGCATTATTTGCTGTGACTGCTGGTTTTGGTTTTACTGCTTGCGGCCTTGCAGACGCCGTGACACTACGCAAAGATGCGCCCGACGAATGCTCATCGCGGCGACTCGGTGGTGTGTCTTGCTGCGCCATTTCGCTACCGTCCAGCTTGAAGAAGCTGATAGCTTCACGTTGTTCTTCTACCAGCGTGGTGAGATGCTCAGCAGAGCTGGCCAGTTGTTCGGCTGAGGCAGCAGATTGCTGCACCACGGCATCTAGCTGTTGCAGCCCGCGGTTGATTTCATCGGAACCGGTGTCCTGCTCTCTGGAAGCAACGCTTATTTCCTGTACCAATTCGGCAGTTTTTTGTATGTCTGGCACCAGTTGCGCTAATTTTTTACCCGCCTGTTCTGCCAGCGCCACGGTATTGCCCGATAAATCGCCAATTTCACTAGCAGCCGTTTGTGAACGCTCCGCCAACTTGCGTACTTCGGCTGCCACCACCGCAAAGCCTTTGCCGTGTTCACCCGCGCGGGCGGCTTCAATGGCAGCATTTAATGCCAGCAGGTTGGTCTGCCTAGCAATTTCTTCAATGATGGATATTTTCTCGGCGATGGACTTCATCGCGCCAACAGCTTCAACCACTACTTTTCCACTTTCATCAGCATCCTGCGCGGCTTTATGGGCGATTTGTTCCGTTTGACTCGCGTTGTCGGCACTTTGTCTAATGTTGGCTGACATCTGCTCCATGGCTGAGGATATTTGTTCCAGTGAAGCTGCCTGTTGCGATGAACCATCACCTAACTGTTGCGCGGTGGCATTGACTTCAGCAGAAGTCTCCGCACTGTCATCTGCGCCACGATAAATTTTGCCAATGGTTCCTGACAGCCTGTCAACAGTGCTGTTCACGTCGTCTTTTAATTGGGCGAAAACACCGTTGTACTCTTTGTCTATCTTTTGCGTAAGATTGCCCTCGGCGAGTCCTTGCAATACCCTCACCACATCATCAATGCTGGTGCCGGTGGTTGACAGTACATCATTTATGCCCTGCGCCAGTTTCAAATAAAAGCCCTGCTTACCCTGTTCGCTGATGTGTTGACTGAAGTCACCATTAGCGGCAGCACTCACGATGCTTGCCACTTCATGTTCTACCTCTACTTCTGCGGTGCGGTTTTGCCATTCAACTACCGTACCCATGCGCTCACCTTGTTCATCAAACACCGGGGTGGTTATATTAACCAGGGTCAGACCATTAATTTCTACTGTGCTGCGATGGGTCTGTCTCAAGTTGGTCAGTAATTCGCGTAAACGCAATGGTTCTTCATAAAGTGTTTCTATATTTTTCCCGATCAAATTTTTGCTATCAAAATCAGGTAGCACGGCTGCCAGCTTTTCTTGCGTTTGGGCAAACATATTTTGCATAGCCTGATTGAGATAGACGATGCTGCTGTCTATACCAACCATCATAATATTGACTTCAGCACAATCCAGAGCAGCCTTGATACGGGCAGTTTCCCTTGCAATATTACGCTCGTGTTCGGCAAGTTTTGCTTTTTCTTTTTCAGCTTGCACAAATTCAGTGCGATCTTCCCACTCACAGATGGTGCCAATGCGTACGCCCTGCTCATTAATAACAGGGCTGGATACGATACGCATGGTTAATTTACCAATTTCTAATTCAACAGCAACTGGCTCGGTGGTCATGTTATCCAGTATTTTTCGACGCGCTGCTTTGTCTTCATATAAGGCATAGATGTCTCTGCCCATGAGCGTGTTTAAATCGTAATCGGGCAACACCGATTTCAGCTCTGCGTCACTGGCAACGAGTAATTGCCTAGCAGATTCGTTGAGATAAATGATGGTATAGTCTTCATCTATCATCATGACATTGCTGTTGGCATTATCTAACGCGATTTTAATGCGACCAAATTCGGTACTCTGTTTCCTGCCTTGTTCTATTTGAGCATGCAAGTTTTTCTGCATTTTTCTAAAGGCACTTGCCAGCTCGCCAATTTCATCTTTTTGATTGATATCCACTTTTTGGCTCAGATCACCGCTTGCGATAGACTCTGCTAGCGCAACCAGTTTTACCACGGGTTTTTTAATGCGACTGGTAATCAGCCATGCAATGAATAACGTCATCAAAAAACCCATTGCAGATATGACCATCACCAGCATGATGGTGAAATTACTATCAGCCGATACTTTTAGACCAAGCGCATGCTGGTCTTTTTTTACAGACTGCTTTACTCCTTCCACTAACCCTGCTACCGATGACCCTATGTGATTCAACTCATTATTTATGTATTTATTTCGCTGCTGAACAACAGCAACCACTTCACCAAATGCTGCTCTAAAAACGGCTTTTTCTGCACTAAAACTTTGTAACAGCGCACGTTGCTCCGAGTTTTTCAAGGCTAAATCTAAAGCATTGAAATAACTATTTAAGTTTTCATCCAGTTCTTTGTAAACACGGTCGACCGCGCTGCCCTCATTGTTATCAAGAAATCTTGCGGTATATAAACGAGCGAGAAGCACATGCTCCTGAAGGTTTCCGGAAAAATTAACCGCGTCATGATTAGCGTTCTGATAGGAAATTTGCATAATATCCGTCATGATTTCTGTCATTTTCAGCCCTGATGGATTTAGGCGACTACTGACCACTTCGTTTCTTTGCGCCATCAAGTCAATCACTGTTTTAAATACACGCTGATAATCAGCAGCAGAGGTTTCAATTAAATCAATCATTGTTGCACGACCAGGATTCTGTATTTCTACCTGTGACTTTGCTAGATCCTCCAACATTTTTGCAAAATAGTGTTCATACTCCTTCACATCCTGCTCATTTCTAGTGATTATAAAATCTTTTACATTCATCCGAACCATCAGCATATTCGCCTGTAATTCAGCGATCAAGTTAGCCTCATTAGCCAGCTCCTTATACTCAGCAAATGAATCGCTGCCAGTGCTCAATCCCTTAAATGAAAAACCAACGACCACTATGAGCACTAAAAGCACGACAGCGAATCCTGCACCAATTTTGCTACCCACCTTTAAGTCATTTAACATATGCTTCTCCTAAGATATTTTTAAATTCTTTAAAAAATGATCGCTGTCATCACTCATAGCAAGGTCTGTGGCATTTTTCAGTACCACATTAACTGCTTACTACTCTGCCGACGCGGTTACGCTACGCAGACGTGTCCAACGAGTTATAAATTTGGTATTTGTGCGCTTTACCTTGCTGCGCCATCTCATGCTCATCCAGCTTGAAAACGGATGACTTAATCAGAGACACCTTAACCAATAAAGGGCATCTATCTTGAGTCGAAAACGGTGACTAAAATATTCAGACTAGCCGTTAAGGCAATAGAAAGCTGGATGCTAAACCGCATCCGTGCAAAAACTGTTGTTATGACATGACCCACAAAATTCGCAACTGCACTACATGGCTATAGTATCGGCCTGTTTATTTTTTTCTTAACCCTTTTTTTGTGCGGATTTTTATGGTGAAAAATTTAATTGTATTTGACGATAAAACAAGAAATGAAAACTGAGGGTACTGGCTCGCCTAAGCAGGCTTACTGAGGGATAAAAAACAACATAATCCTATACCAAAGGCATGCTTTTCTTGGTCGGTTTCGACTCAAAACCACCGATTCTGTCATTGATGCGCCGGTGTCCAACTGGCTACTTTCAGTTACGATGTTCTTGTTGGTATAGCCGTTGCAACTATTAGTCGAATCGCTTGTTAATCACTGCATAAGTTTTCAATAAGCTCACCTGATAGGCACTATCCAGAAATAAAACGAGCCTGAAACAAAGGTTGGGTACAGCGGACTAACGGATAATATTCGACAGCTCTAATGTTACCCAGTTTGTTGCTTCCATTTATTTTGGCAAGCTCATTACCGCTTCTACTTCAGCTACTGTTCGCGGTAAACCTTTGGTCAATAAGTCATAGCCGTCTTTGGTTACCAGCAGATCATCTTCGATACGCACGCCGATATTCCACCAGCGTTTAGCACCGCGACTGCCTGCTGGAATATACAAACCTGGCTCGACAGTTAACACCATGCCTTTTTCCAGTAAACGCCAGTTACCATCGACCTTATAATCACCCACATCATGCACGTCCATGCCTAACCAGTGACCGGTACGGTGCATGTAATACTTCATGTAACTGTTATCTTTAATTAACTGTGCTGGCTTGCCTTTCAATAAACCAATGTCAACCATGCCCCGAGTTAATACGTTAACCGCAGCGTCATGTGGATCATTCCAGTGATTGCCTGGCTTTATTTTGGCGAAAGCCGCTTCCTGTGCCTGCAATACCAGCTCATAAATTTCTTGCTGCGGCACGCTGTACTTTCCATTTACTGGAAAAGTGCGGGTGATATCGGCAGCATAACCCTGGTACTCTGCGCCCGCATCAATCAGTACCAGTTCTTTATCGTTGAGCACCGCATTGTTTTCGGTGTAATGCAAAATGCAGCCGTTGTTACCACCACCAACGATAGAGGTGTAGGCCCAATCAGCGCCATTGCGTTTAAACTCATACAGAAATTCGGCTTCAAGTTCGTACTCATGCAAACCTGGTCGACATTTTTCCATGGCGTTAATATGTGCCTGCACCGATATTTTCGCTGCTTTACGCATCAGGCTAATTTCTTCACGGCTTTTAAACAGCCGCATATCATGCAGCAAATACTCCAGTGAAACAAACTCATACGGTGCACGTGCGCCTCGGCGAGACTGTGTACGCAGCGCATTGACACAGTTAAGCACATGTTTATCAAACGTAGGATTGAGACCAATGCTGTAATACACGCTGTCGCGGTTATCCATTAATTGCGGCAAGATCTTTTCCAGATCTTCAATGGCATAGGCATCATCAACAGCAAAATGCGCTACCGCACCTTCTGGCCCAAAACGTCGACCATTCCAGGTTTCTTTTTTCGGGTCACGTTGACGACAGAACAGCACATATTCTCCCTGCGGGCGGCCAGGAACAAGCACAATGACAGAGTCTGGCTCATCAAAACCACTTAAATACCTGAAATCGCTGTCTTGGCGAAAGCTGTGTTCCACATCTCGATTACGCAACACAGCAGGCGCGGAGGGTAAAATCGCCACCGCGTTGTCGGTCATCATGCGCATTAATTGCTTACGCCGTTTTATATAGACTTTTGTATTCAACTTTTTCTCTTAATAAAATGCGCGACATCATATTTTCTGTATCTAAGTCACGAAAAAGCATTAGGGCACCTCTAAAAACCTAAGTGTGATTTAGGGAATGCAAAAAATAGTGCATTTTTTACCCAAAAAGGAGGTAAATAGTGTGCTATTGACCGAGTTTTTGGGTGAAAAAGGTGCTGTTTTTTGCGTTTCATAAATTGTGCTTAGGTTTTTAGAGATGCCCATTAGTTATTCATCCGTGTATTAGTGAGCTACAAATGCCGTTTATTCATTGATACAACCATGCACAACAAGGGGGAAACGGTTAACCTTTAAGGCTTTCTGGTATGCAAGCGCGGCATTTCTTACCGGTTAATGCACTGTCTGCGAAGATTGCAGCGGTTGTAATTCTTCGTAAATCAGTAATATGCCCATACGCACATATTCACTGACCTCCATATAAGCCACTTCATCTTCCTCATCATTTTCTTCCATGACAGCAATTTCAGCTTCTTCATCAACCACATAACCCGCACGTGAAATTTCTACGATGTCTTTAATTATCTCGTTGCTGTCTTCAGGTAACTCAGTATTTTCTTTAATACCACCCACTGCCAGCCCAAAAACAAAACCCTGACACCAGATGCCTAGCGCCTCAACGCGTGCTTCCAGTGGCTCATCATCGTCGGGCAACATGAGTTCAAATTCGGCATCGCTGTCATTCATCTGCTCAACCGATACTTGATGAACTTGTAACAACTGCTTACCTGCCTGCTGCAAGGTGTCACTGCTGTTCTCATGCTCACCAAGCACATGCAGCATCCATTGCGCTGCTTCTGTCGCACCCTGCGCGCATAACATGCCACATAGAACACCATGTGATTCGGTTGCACCTACGGCTGCATCAACATCAAATAACAAACCTTCTAATTGTGAAATATCGGGAAAACTTTGCATAACAATCAAAACACGGTAAATAATAGTGAGTGAAAAGACCAGTTTACCCTATATCCTGCAGGCAATTGTGCTGACAGAGTGCAAAATACGCATTGCTGGAACAATTTTCAACCTAAAAAAATCAGTTGAATCGTAGCGAGAGCGATCAAGGTGCTGAATATGCAGGACTTTTTCGGTTATTTTAAGCGAAAGCGTATCACCCATACGGTGAGTTTAAAATATTCGGAAAAGCCCTGTAGATTCAGTACATTGGACGCTCGCAGTAGGTTCAACTGATTTTTTTAGGTTCAAGGTAAACACTCGTTTAAACTCACTGCCGACCGTTCAAATGGCATGATTGATCAGGGCTCGCGGTTATCAGGCATGAATTTTTATCAGGCCATTTAAGATAAATTGTATATAGTATTTGACCAACGCGGCTTCACGCCCTACTATTAGGCATGAACAATGCAATCACAAGAATAACAAAACTCGAAAGCCGCGTGGGCGACTTACTCAACTTCTGCGAACAACTGGGCAACGATAATAGTGAACTTCGTAGCCAGCTTAAACAGCTCAGCTCTGAGCGTTCCAGCCTTATGGAGCAAAAAGACAAAGCACGCACCCAAGTAGAGTCTATGATTACTCGCTTGCGTTCGATGGAAAAGATTTAAGCTTTCGCCTGTTGACATGAATCATCGGTGAAAAATTAATAATGAAAAATTGATAAACAGAGATTATCTAGCGTGAGCCCAACCATGAATAAGGCCGAACCTTTAACCATAACCATTATGGACAAAGAGTACCGTATCGCTTGCCCAGCAGAAGAAAAAGACAACCTGCAGGCCTCGGCCAAACTGCTTAACGACAAGCTCAGCGAAATCAAACAGCAAGGCTCAGTTATTGGTGCCGAGCGCATCGCGATTATGGCAGCATTAAACATGAGCCATGAAATATTGCACAATAAAGCCTTAACCGTTGAAAATGATGATTTAATTCAGCGTATTGATACACTATCACAGCGTATTACTGACTCTATGCGCGATATACGGTTGATTTAAACGACATATTATTTAAAATAGAGTGTATATTTATTAATTCTGGATGTAGCAGGCGTGCCTCACAAAGTTATCTCAAAAAGTTAGCTTTGGCACAGAAAATACATCTACCGTTTTGACATCTCTGGGATGTGCGTAAGCTAGCTGTTATATCCCTTGAGCCTTAAATACTGACTCCGGGAATCGGACTGTTGGAACTGTGTGCATTACCGCTGCGGCTTTATTGTTGCTCGGGAAGCCTGACGTTTCATCGCTGATTCCCACTCTGGACCTACCGGTTCAAGGTCTTCAGTATTGCTACGGCATCTCTGGAGATGTCATTTTATTATCTGCCTGATGATGTTATGCCCAACAACACAACGGACAACAACGCAGACATCAGGCAACACAAACGTGCACAGCGTCGATTATTGTTAAACACGGCGCAGCAGCAGCACGCTCAGGCACTGTATCAAAATACAATTCAGCAAAAATTCTGGCGCAACAGCCAGCGCATTGCTCTGTATCTAGCTAATGACGGTGAAATAAACCCCGATCTGCTCATCGATTACGCCCACTCTCTGGATAAGCAGATTTATTTACCGATACTCGCGCCACTAAAAAACAGCCTTTATTTTGCCCCTTATGAAGCGAATCAACGTTTAAAGCTGAACCGCTTCAACATTGCAGAGCCTGAATGCCACCCATCAAAATGGAAAACCGCCTGGCAACTGGATTTACTGCTCTTACCTCTGGTGGCATTTGATATAAAAGGCAGTCGCATCGGCATGGGCGGCGGTTACTATGATCGCACTCTGGCGTATCTGCAACACCGACGTTGCTGGAAAAAACCTGTACTGGCTGGACTGGCACATGAAATGCAAAAGGTTGAACACTTAAATCGACAGAGCTGGGATATTCCACTGGATTATATTATTACCGAGAAACAGTGTTATCGTACGTAGTCATGGTTGACACAATGCGATCTGATTTTTAATCATCAATTTAAGCGCTTGCGAATAACACGATATTTCGCAAGGGAAACTACATCGACAAAAACAACGCATAGGCTGGATTGTCGGTTTCTTCCCAAAACGGATACGCCAGCGTATCAAGATATTGCACTAACTGTTGCCGCTCATTTTCTGGAATTTGCAGACCCACCAGAACACGACCAAATGCCGAACCGTGATTTCGATAATGAAACAGGCTGATATTCCAGCGGGTACCGATTTTCGTCAAAAAATCCAGTAATGCGCCCGGTCGTTCGGGAAATTCAAAACGATACAGAACCTCGTTTTCCAATGCAGCATGCCCCCCTACCAGATAACGCACATGCATTTTTGCCATCTCATTATCGGTCATATCCAGCACTGGGTATTTGTTATTTTTAAGCGTCTTAATCAATGCCCGTCGCTCCTCTAGGCCATCGCGCAACTGCACACCGGCAAAGACCTGTGCTTTTTTGTCATCCGAATAACGGTAATTAAATTCCGTGATACCTCGCTTGCCGATAGTCTGGCAGAAGGCTTTAAAGCTCCCTGGACGCTCAGGAATCGTGACCGCAAATAACGCTTCGCGTTGCTCACCAATTTCGGCGCGTTCTGAGACATGACGCAGACGGTCAAAATTCATATTGGCGCCACTATTAATGGCGATTAAGGTTTTGCCGCTGATTTTTTTCTGCCTGACGTATTTTTTCAAACCTGCCACTGCCAGCGCTCCTGCTGGCTCGGTAATTGAACGAGTATCATCAAAAATATCTTTAATCGCTGCACAGGTTTCATCCGTGGTGACCGTCAAAATTTCATCGACACACAGTTTTGCCAGACGAAAGGTTTCTTTACCCACCTGTTTTACCGCCACACCATCAGCAAAAATACCAACATGATCCAGCGTTATGCGGCGATTTTTCTCCAGTGCCAGCGCCATGCAGGCAGCATCAGCCGGTTCAACACCAATAATTTTTGTTTTTGGACTCAAATATTTAACAATAGCGCCAATACCGGCAATAAGCCCACCGCCACCTACCGGCACAAAAATCACATCAATGAAATCGGCATGCTGGCGAACAAGCTCCAGCCCGACTGTGCCCTGACCCGCTATCACATCTGCATCATCAAACGGATGAATAAATTCCAGTTTTTGTTTGCTGGCATAGTCGCTGGCATAATCACAGGCTTCGTCGTAATTATCGCCAACCAGAATAACTTCTGCGCCATAAGATCTAACCGCACTAACCTTAATGTCTGGCGTGGTTACTGGCATCACAATAACCGCCGTCAACGCCAGTTTTTTTGCCGCCAGCGCAACACCTTGTGCGTGATTACCCGCAGAAGCGGCAACCACACCTTTCACTTCTTTACGTCGCGTTAACTGGTAGATGCAATTGTAAGCACCGCGTAATTTAAATGAAAAAACACTTTGCAGGTCTTCACGTTTAAGCCACACCTGATTTTTCTGGCCGTGACTTAACGTGCTAGCCAGTTCCAGTGGTGTTTCTACCGCCACATCGTAAACCCTTGCCGTTAGAATTTTTTCTATGTATTTTTTAGTCATTAAAAGCCATCAAGATTAAAAGTATTATCAACGGTCATAGGCTAGGAGCTTGTCCGAGAATGGAAAAACCTACTGCAAAACCAATATTTTAGTCCAGTTTTCTGAACATTTTCGTTAAATAGCGGTGCTATTCCATCCTTTGGTTCGTAAATCGCACCGCCTTCCTGGCTCTTTGCGAAATACCGTCCATCCATGGACATAACGGTGCATCCATGCACCACTGCTTGCCTCAAATGTTCGAAAAACTGGACTAAAATCTCGATTTTTCGCTACGGTTTCCGTTCTCGGACAAGCTCCTAGCATAAGGCAAGCATTACTGGCAAAATTTGCCCATCGTCAGGTAAGTAAAAACGCCTTTAACATATCTTACCCAAATCGCCAAACTATAGTATTATTCATCTCAAAAATTTTTATCAGAAACACTAACGGGAGTAAAGCATGACCCAAGATGAAATGAAAAAAAAAGCAGCAGAGGCAGCGCTAGCGTATGTCATTGAGGATGAAATTGTAGGCGTTGGCACTGGCTCTACAGTCAATCACTTTATCGACGCACTTGCCGACATAAAGCATAAAATTAAAGGCGCGGTGTCAAGCTCAGAAGCTTCTACGGAACGTATGCAGGGTCATGGCATTACCGTTTATAGTCTGAACGAGGTTAATGGCATCGAAGTTTATATTGATGGCGCGGATGAATCCGACCACTACCTTAACCTCATCAAAGGCGGTGGCGGCGCACTGACACGCGAAAAAATTATCGCCGGTGCCAGTAAAAAGTTTGTCTGTATAGCGGATGAATCTAAGCTGGTGGATGTCATGGGTGAATTTCCGCTGCCTGTTGAAGTGATCCCGATGGCTCGTAGTTTTATTGCCAGAGAACTGGTGAAACTTGGCGGTCGCCCAGTATGGCGCGAAGGTTTTGTTACCGACAATGGTAATGACATCCTTGATGTGCATGGTTTAAAAATCATGGGGCCAGCAACACTGGAAAACAAACTAAATAAATTACCCGGCATTGTCACCGTTGGTATATTTGCCAATCGCCCAGCAGATGTACTGATATTAGGTACTCAGGAAGGGGCGAGAACGGTACTGTCTAAATAAAAACGTAACTTATGTGGACATGAAAGGCATTATGTCAGTGCCACACAAGAACAAAAAAACAACTGGACGAATCAAATTATTTTTTTGGTATTAATCATCGCCTAAGTTTTCGCCACAT
>CAZMLD010000012.1:0-17313 GCA_964566975.1 uncultured Thiotrichaceae bacterium
TAATCTAGCCTGATTTTCCAGTAGTTCAGGGTTGATGCTTTCTACTTTTAGATAGTTCTCATAGGCCTTTCTGTATTCATTTAGCTGCTCATACACTTTTCCAAGGTGGAAATAAGCCTCACTGTCATTCGGGTCAATTTGCAGCACATTTTTTAACTCAACTCTTGCTTTCTCAAGATTGCCAGACTCAATGGATAACTTGGCTTTTTCCAGGTAAACCGCTTTTCTTTCTTCTGCACCGCCACAGGAAAACAATACAAAAGTCGCTAGTGTTAATAATATTTTATAAAAACTCATAACATCACCTTAAGAATCGTTTGATTTCATTTAAATTTGTCGTTCCATGCTATCCGTTACGTACTTTCCACTATTGTCTATGCAGTTAAACGGTATATCGTTCACGGATAAGATGCAGATAAATCTCCTGTGCCGACTGTACTGGATTCACTCCTATGGTATTAATCTTATCTCAGGGTTTGTCGGTATCCAAAACCCTTCCCATTTTCATGGTTTCAACTCATTAGTCCAAATGACATGTGAAGTGTGAAGCCTTTCGTTATAGCTCGCCTCTGCTGATATGACAGCAGCGACGAGAAATGCTCCCTAGCCATCCAAAACCAGCCATGTAGCCTTATAGCCGAAGCCTTTAAATTATCAATATTTCGCCTTATTTAAAACCGTACCAATTATATTCGTCACTGACAGTAGATCAACCGCCTGCTCAAGGCCAGCCAGTCTGGTGGCATCATCTTCTACAACAATTAGTACACAATCGACACATGGCGAAAAAGACACGGTGTCTGCCACACTTAATACTGGTGGCATATCAAAAATAACAATTCTTTTTGGGTATCGATCTTTTAACTCGTTAACCAAGGTGCACATTTTAGGTGAGCCTAACATCTCAGTGGAATTTATTAGCGGTTCGCCGCCGGGCAGAATAACAAAGTGTTCAATACCTCCTGGTTTTATTAATATCTCAGCCAGGTCTATATCACCTTTCAGGTAATCACTAAGACCCAGTGCTGGCGTTATACCAAAATGCTCGTGTAATTCTGGTTTTCTTAAATTGCCATCGACCAGCAACACCGTGTATTCAATCTCTTTCGCAATACTGATACCAAGATTAATCGCTGTTGTGGTTTTTCCCTCACCCTCTGCCACACTGGTAATAGCAATCGAATTCCACTGATGCTCTTCCATGCGTTGCAAAACCTGTGTGCTTAGAATCTTAAACGCATCTGCGTACATGCTATGTGTCATTGCGCTTAAAATTCGGTTCTCACGCTGCAGGCCAATATGCCCCTGCATTGACTTTGTCTTGGTATATTGAATTGACTGCACCGTTTCAGCATGACTTTGACGAATACTTACACTATGGTCATTGCCTTCTCGTTGCAGTCTTGCTCTTTCTAATGCCTGTTGTATTTTTTCCATAGTACAAATCTCAGCTGTCTACCGGCTATGCCATTAAAATATCAATCTTCCGTAGTAATCTAAACCACAAAACATCGAGCGGAGATACCACAAAATGTATAAATAAGAGCGCAAATACTATAACTGTTATAAATAATACAATCACTCGACTTTTGATACGTTGTGTTTTTTCTTCATCCAGTAAATTCATTTCATAAGGAATCACTGCCAGCGGTAATGCGCCGACCAATCTTTGTACACTTCTTGCACCACGAATTGTACCGCTGATTGTGTCTGCCACAATAGCAAAGCCCAAACTGCAGCCCAAAGCCAGAATAAGGCCTAAAAATATAATGACCGGTCGGTTAGGACTAACCGGTCTTTCAGGCAAGATAGCAGGCTCAATTAAAGTAAATCGCTCACCTTTACTTTCAGATTCCAGTTGTTTTGCAACATCCGCCTGCATTTGCTTGGATACTGTTTCCTGATATCGATGCACTACATTTTCATAGTCCCTTTTCAAAACCAGGTAATCACGTTCAACTTGCGGTGCTTCGAATAAGGCCTGCTCTATCTTATTAATTTTTACCAAAATTTCTTTACGTTGCAATGTTACCGATCTAATCTCACTCTCAACACTTGCCAGTTGTGTCTGAATCGTTATATACATGGGGTTTTCTGGTTGGATTTTATAGTAGTATGCAAGCGGTTCACTTTTCACTTCAATTAATTCTTTATTTAATACTTCTGCTTTTTCTTGAAGAGCAAGAACATCAGGATGTTCTGCCGTATACCTTTTCCTCATTTGCGCTAACTCAGCATTCAGTAATTTTAGTTCTTCAGCTATAACACCGGCATTATTTGATTGCCCCACTTCTTCTTCCAAGGAAGAAATTTCACTTTTTAAGCGTATGATGTCTGGATGCAAAGCTGAATATTTTGATCTAACAGAGGCGTATTCCGCCTGTAATAGCTTTAGTCGATCAGCAGAGCCAGGAACTGACGTATTTCCTGGGTCAATTTGCGCAAGCTGACCAGTTAAATAAAAACGCCTTTCTTCCAGTGTGCGTAAAGCCGTATCTACCGTGGTTAACTCTGTCTCCTTTCTTTGCATCACGCCAAAATTTATTTTTTGTAACTCTGGCAGTGCCGCTGCATGTTGTTGCTTGAAAACAGCGATTTTTTCTTCTAATGTATCAATCTGAATGCTTAAACGTGCCGCTTCCTCTCTAAAAAAATCTGAGGTATCCGTTGCCTTCTGGCTTCGGCTTGTCAGGTTCTCATTTAGGTATAAAGTCGTTAATTCATTAGCAACACGCTGTACTTTGGATGGTGACTCGCCCCTAAAAGACAGAGAAAATGCTATGGTCGCTGTGGACGGTCTCCCTGTTCTCGGATCAATCACTTCAGCGCTGATTATATCGAGCGAAATATCTTCTTTAACACGTTCAATGATGTCTTCTGTGGTAACAAACTTTCGCTCTTCTTCGTAGAGACTAAATTTATCAATAATTCTTAACAGATTGGTGCGGGTCATAACACGTGCTTGGATGGTTTGAATCCTTTCTGCTGCATAACTGGTCACTGTTGATAAAACCAGTTCCGGTGGTATTTCCTGCTGTTCGATCAAAATGGTCGAACTTGATTTGTAGACGGACGGCAATAATAGCCCAACCGAGGTTGTTAGAAATAAAATCGCAAAAAATATTAAAAATACAGCTGATTTTCTTTTTTTTATGGCAACGATATAATCTTGAATATCTTTTTCTTGCTGTTGTTCCATATCACATTAAACCCTTGAAAATTACTAATAAAATAACAGTTTAAAATGTTAATAATGAGGGGGTGTTATAATGTAAACTCACAAAAATTCGAGTTGACTGTGCGTTTCTGTTTTTACTGGTATCGTTTTTAAATTCTTTTTCGATATAACGGTAAGATGCACTAACCGACCATTTTTCTGATATCGAATAAAATGTCCTAGCTTCAAAAAAAAGCAGGTTGCGGTCAACACTTACCCCACGCTGACTTAACGATATAATATTTTCAAAACGTAAACTAATATCATAACGCCATAATGAGGAAATTTTATCTGTATAAGTGACTTTAATTCTGTCCACCTGATCCAGACCTCCAAATGAATTAGTTGTATTATTCCGACTAAATCTGCCTTTAATACTTCCTGTTTCCCGTTGTTGCGATATGCCAGCATCAAGAAGCAGTCCACGATCAGTAAAATCGACCTGCTGTGTTTGCGCGACGACCTGTCCGGAACTATCAAATGATTGTGCGACTAAGTTTGATGCCTTTCTCCTTGACACACCGAGTAGAATATCTATTGACAGACTTTTCGAAAATTTATGCTCGATGCCCATGTGTGAACTATATAACTGATACGTTAACTGCTCTTCTTTACTGCTATAATCAATAGCCTGTAAAAAAAACGATAACTGGATTTTCTCTGTTAAATCATAGAGCAATGAAGCTGACCCTGTATCGGATACATACGGTGTAAAAGCCGTGTTGGCAACAGCCAGGTAATCAATATCAGAATAAGTATATGATAAGTCCAAAGTCAGACGTTCAGTCAGTAGCCGTGTATATTTCGGTGTGATACTTTGACTTTTTCGTTCAACCCTGCGTCCGACAATACCAAAATCTGTTGCCGTAGAACTTAGATTACTATCTAGATCATGGCTTACGTTTAACGAAAACACATTACGCTGCGCGCTGTATTGCGCGGTCAAGTTAAAAAACTGGTCATCGCCATCAATCGCTTGATCTGAAAATTTCTGTATTATTAACTTAGCGTTTAGTTCTGCATACCAGTGCTGTTCTTTGATAATGCCTGAAAGTGATGGCGTAACAATGACACCACTAACAGCCGCATGAGGTTCAGCAGTTAAAAAGACATTATCATTATATTCAATGCGTGTATTAATATCCGCCTCTAATAGACGCTCTGCCGAGTAAGCTGTGGATGCCAAAGCCAACAAAAGACAGCCAGCTAATACAACACAACTATTATTAAACCTGCTCACCTGGTAATAATGGATAAGCATGGTATAGCGTAAAACAGATCAGGGAACAACGACCGTATCTCCTGCTTTCAGTATAATATTCATATCTAGGCGCTCACCACTAATTACCTCATCGTAATCAAATACCTTCATGTTAGTACCCGTCTCGGTACGGCGAATAATTTTAATATCATCAGTATCAGCAAATGGTGTTAGACCACCAGCCAACGTTAGCGCCTGCAACACATCAATGAAGCCGGTGGCGATAAATTCACCAGGTCGGTTCACTTTTCCAATGACATATATTTTATTACTTTCCGCTCGCAACACACTCACCGTGACATTGGGGTGTGGAATATAACGTTTTAGTTTTTCAACTAACACGTCTGATAATGCTTTCGTTGTTAAACCACCCGCTTTAATTTCCCCTGCTAAAGGAAATGTAATACCCCCATCCGGTCTTACCAGCACTTCAAGCTGCATGCCTTCTTCCTTCCATACAGAAACATGCAGCACGTCACCTGGCCCTATTTGATATGAATTTATAGGCGATGTCAGATTGCTCGATCTAGCATCTGTTTCAGCCGCCACCGATACTGCCACGGTCATCCAGAAAAAAGAAAAAATGAACCGAAAAATTATTTTTTTATTTATCATTGTTCCACTTCTTTACGTTGTAATATTATTAAAGAACTACTCAATAGATACGGGAAATACCCTCTGCCACCTAACTATAGGCAGAGCTATTATGTTACCGTATATAAAAACACTTCCTACGTTTTCGATAACATATTTTCTTTTGTTAAACATTGCACACAAAATAAATATACCGTTAAATTATAGCTGCTATTGACAATTATCTGCTAATAACATGTACACTAGGTTATTAATTTCTGTGTCGACATCAGCGCATTGTCAATTGCTAGCTCAAGCTACAGAAAACCTCTGAAGACCATGATAGACAATGACAATGCAACGATAGCAGTAAAACTGTTTAGCTGACTTTTCATATTCTGAATAATCAATTCACAGGCATAAAATAAAATAATAATCTGAATGGCCATCCAGATCATACTGGATGTACTGATGTCAATGCCGTGGGCCGCGCCAACAATAATCACAAAAATAACTACAAGGTAGTCCAGCGGTGTTATTGTAAATTTATCTTTAAGCGTCACTCGAATGGTAACAAATGAAAGCACCGTGATACTGATAAAAAATATATACGCAAGGCTAACCTGTGCCAGCAACCATGGCGGAGGATAAGATGATAATAAATAAACAGAAGCTCCGATGGTAACAAACATTAGTAGCCTGTAGTAACCGTCACCTGCCGAACGTAGAAAGATAATAATACACAGAGACAAAAACAGCACCAACGATAAAGCTGCTAAATCTCTTGGTACATGGTATGTCATGACTGCAGATGAAACAATAAATAACGACATGCACGCTTTTAGGCATCGGTATGGGAGAACACGTAAATTTTTATATTTTTTTAAAACAGAAGAAAGGAAAGATCTTGACTTTACATTTTTCCCATGTACTTTATAATTTTTTCTTTCAGCAAAAACAAGGGCAGAAAAAGTCAATGCACAGATAGTAAGATATAAGCTTATTAGTAAAAAGTCACTTTCATAAGGAAATAAGATGGCACTTACAACGAGTATTATGTGTATGGAGTAAATAACCATCACGGATTCGTAATGATAAAAACCCAGCGCTAATAATCTATGATGCAAATGATCTTTCGTTGCCACCACCAAGCTATCTCCTCTTTTAGCACGTATGTAAAAAACAACAAGGCTATCAATCACTGGTAAGCCTAACAATAACAGTGCAACACCCGGACTAACTAACGGGTTAACCTGCTGCGTTAAATATACCGCTAATACCGCTAAAAGAAAACCCAATGTTTGGCTACCAGCATCACCCATAAATATTCTAGCGGGGTGCGAGTTAAAACGTAAAAATCCGAATATGCCTCCGATTGCCACCGCAGCAATTGTCAAAATAAGCGCACTATTAAAATAAAAAGCCAAATAAGCAATAGCTACTAGTGAGATCAGTGCTTCTCCCCCCGCAAGCCCATCCAGTCCATCCGATAAATTTAAGGCATTTATCATTCCTACTATAGCAACAACTGTCAGTGGCTTTCCAATATAGTCGGGTATGCTTTCAATACCTATAAAAGGAAAATGATGGACATAAACACCACCATAATAAACAACAGAAACAGCAGCAAGCAACTGCCCGATAAACTTGTAAGCCGGCCGTATATTTCTGACATCATCCCATGCGCCAAAAAATAAAAGTATCGAACAACCAATAATTAGTGAGGTACTAAAGGCGGAAGTTTCCAGCCATAGCAACAATGGTATCAATATGCCAAGAACAATGCCGATACCACCTGATCGCGGAATAGCAGAGTTGTGTACTTTACGGTCGCAAGGACTATCGTTCATGCCAAGGTATGGCGCATATCGTAGCATAGCAGGGATAATTGACATACAGATAGCCATCGACATGATGGCCATCAACAGGCAAAGGCTCAGTTCGTTAGGACTCATCGCAAAGTATAATCCCAGTCATTATTATTTCCTGATAGTTATTCGGGCACGTACAGGTGAATAACAGGGCCGATTTCCCCCGCAATAGCTTCTAACCGTTTATCAGCTACTGTTATGTCTTGCCCAGTACTCAATGCTGTCGTTAAACGTATCAACGCCCCATCAGTTCGGCTTTTCGTTATCGAATCCCAAAACAGGTACCATTTCATTAAATACTCATTAGTGATAATTCGGCCACGTTGCTGAAACCAGTAATAAACCAGTTGCTTGTTCTCCCCTTTTTCAATAAATAAACGATTAACCACCAATGGCACACCACTAATTGAAGCACCAGGTATAAGATGATTTTCAAGACTGACAATACGCCAGCCACCGCCAGGAATACACGAACGCGGAGAGTGGGCAGAAGATCCTTTTCTCTGTGAGTTATAATGGGCGGCATAAAAATTAATCAACGCCCCGTCAACGCTCAGGTAATCAATCATCGCATAATCATTCAGTTTCAGCGCATCGATGTAGATTTGTTCAAGAATGCCCACACTACCCGTCCAGCCATTTAATACTAATGGAAACTCGGAAAATTGTTTACGCTCAGGAATCACCTCAATACGCTCTGGCAAGGTGAATATACTAAGCGCTACAAGCATGATACTGGCCAATGAAACATAAAATGATTTAGGTATTTGTCGATAGACAATTTCTGCATTTGCTGGTGTAGGCGAAGGAAAGTCAAGACCAAAGGCTTTTCTAAGCGGAAGTTTATCTTTGCCTATTTTTGAAAGAAGCCACATTTGAGCAATGAGAATAGCAATGCAGCTCATAAATATAATCCAGCCTTCGAAGGTATGAAGAAAGCCTTCGGCCATACCGATTCCCCAATGTTCAACTAGAACACCAATGACACCAATTCTAAAACTGTTCATGCCAATGGTAATAGGAATGGAAGATAAAAATATAATGGCTTTTTTCCAGAAAGCACCTGTAAAGAAATAGGCAGAAATAAATGCTAGTGTCATTAGCGGAAATAAATAATTTAAGCCACTGCATGCCTCTACAACCTGTAGCTTGTAGGCTCCAAGGTCGATTACATTACCTTCCAGAAATACGCTAATACCAAAAAGACGAATAACTGCCACGCCAATTTCGGATGAAACCAGTTGTAAATAAGATGATAAATTATTGAAAAGGAAGTTGGGTAGCGGGATCATAAAAACAAGAATTAAAAGTGGAACCCAAATAATTCTGAATGCTTTCAAACCCATCATGGCTAACGCAATACCATACAACGCCACTAAAAATGCATATTGAACAACAGTGTAAAGCGCACTTAACTCCCCAGCATAAAATAGAAACAAACCAACACCAACAAGTGCGACGCCTAACCAGGACCTTTCAAACTTGATTTTTTGCAACTGGTCTTTTTTTTGCCAGATAAGGAATAAAGTAATAAAAGGGATGATAAATCCATGACCGTATTCTTCCCTGCTTTCCCACCACTTCACCATAAAAGACAGTGCGTCATAATGAATAAATACTAACAACATAACGGACAGAACTAACAAACCCCAAAGTATCGGGGGTTCCTTCCAGACGAGGATCACACCTGACCCACTCGCATTGCCTGCTATTTGCTCACCCATCTACTTTTATATTGCCTATAAAAAGTTAAATAAATTGCATTTTTTATTATAATGATTTTTTATTGATTTGCTTGTTTAGCAGAACTACATCTCTAATACACCTCCATCTATCACCATAACATTCTTCTAACCGCATCAGAAGCAGCCGAGTAGAACCTAATGCTAGGTATTTATTAGTAAGTAAAATTCTCGCCTGAGAATGAATAACAATATTAAATCTACGCTTAGAAAAAAGCAAAACATTCTGCCCTGCTAATTACACTATTACTGTTTACTCAAGCAGTGCCAGAAAAAATATGAGCATACCCCGATTTTTTCAATTAATTTTCCTGAATTCAGGGCTGACTATCCGTGTAAATTTGTTAGTAACATGCAATAATCTTGCCGCTTTATAATGCTGGTCAACAGCCAATATATTTGACAATAGCGCAGCAATAAACAACAATACTATGGCATGTGAAAGCAAAATAGAATATTTTTACCTAGACCTCTTTGCTTAATCACATTTCAAATATGGCTTGTTTTATGCATGGCTTTTATCAACGGCAATAGCCAGGTCAGAACCTGTTTCTTCTTCTGAAAAATAGAGGGCGTACTTGTATGATCACTTAGCTTCTTTGCAAACAACGGGATACCCTGAGCCCCCCTTTTAACCCGCCCATGCATCCCTTTTTTCATCTAAATAATTTACTGCATATTACTGCACATGCATGCAAACCATATAGTTCACTTAAGTACTGTCCACCATCCTTATGACACGAGGATTTTATACCGCGAGTGTATATCTTTAGCTGAACATCACTACATGGTTAGCCTTCTTGTTTGTTACGATCAGAAAGTTGATGTTGATGGAGTAAACGTAATAAATTTTCCTCTACCCAACAACCGTAGAGAACGAATGACCACAGCCGCCTGCAAATTTATCCGCATGGCTATTGAGCTTGATGCAGACTTATACCACTTCCATGACCCTGAACTCGCCCCATGGATGTTAATACTGCGCCTGCGTGGTAAAAAAGTTATTTTCGATGTTCATGAGAATATTTTAGGAAGCTTGTCTGATCGCTCATGGATTCCAAGCAGATTCCGACCGGCTGTTTTCAACGCCGCGAAATTTTTCCTGCCAATGATAATGAAACCATTCCAGATAATTTTTGCTGAGCGCAGTTATCCAGAAGCCTACCCATGGGTAAAAGAATACACCACAGTATGCAACTTTCCTAAAATTGAGCATTTCCCTGTCAATGCCCAGGCTGACAAATTCAATACTTTTTCTATTGTCTATCTTGGCAGCATCACCGAGCCAAGAGGAATAATAGATATCCTGGACGCTTTGTCTATTCTGCAACGGCGAGATTTGATAATCGATTTATACCTCATAGGAAAAGTTCATCTGCCAAAACAAAAAGACCTAATTAAGTTAATTGATGAGCGCCACTTAATCCGAGTTAAAGTTTTAGGATATACACCACAGCCAGAAGCATTAAAAATAGTATCCCGCTGCCACCTCGGCCTTGCAGTATTGCACCCAGTAAAAAATTATTTTTCATCGTACCCCACTAAAATATTTGAGTATATGGGCTGTAATATACCTTTTATAACATCTAATTTCCCGCTATACCAGGAAGTGGTTGATAAATGGCAATGCGGCGACACCGTCCAGCCTCAAAACCCTGTACAACTCGCAGAAAAAATCGAATTTTTTTACTCAAATAGAAATATCCTAATTGAAATGGGAAAGCGTGGACGTCAAGCTGTTGAGAAGGAATACAACTGGAAGTTTGAAGAACAAAAGTTATTAACTTTCTACAAACAATTGATTAATTTAACAATAAATCAATAAATCAATAAATCAATAAATCAATAAATCAATAAACTATTGCCAGGGTGGAAAGAAAAATCAAAAGTAGCAACATATAATATGTTCGACTTAAAAGACAATAAATCTATTATTCAATTACTATTTAAAGGCGCGGCTTCTTCCTTTGCCGTTAAAACAGCCGGTGTCGGCCTGGCCTTTATTCTTCAAGTCACGCTGGCACGTATAACAGGAAAAGAAGAGTATGGTTTATACACTTATGTCATCGCCTGGGTAACGATTGCCTCAATGTTATCGCCGTTAGGCATAAATAGAACAGCGGTTAAATTCATTCCTTCTTATATAGCCTCAAAAAATTATACGGCATTACGTTCTTACATTCATTGGGCACTGCTATTCACCTTAATAACATCAATGACAGTTTCATCCGCTGCGGCGCTAGGCCTCAACTATTCTGCAATAATAACGGATAACAATTTGTTAACTTTATTACTCATCGGCTGTATCCTGATCCCCCTAAACGCTATTGCACAGTTAGGTATGGAAATCATACGGGCATTTCATCGAGTCATTCTTGCCGAATTTTCCTATATCATATTACGACCCTTATTAATAATAGTCGGTATTTTCATCTGGCATCTATACACTAGGCAATCACCAACTGCGGCGACTGTCATTTATGCAAATATCTTTACCGGTATAATCGTTCTTGCACTTCTTTATCAATCAGCTAACAGCCTGCTAAAACCCTTGCCAAAAAAACAATTAACAACCTCTCAAACAGAAACACGGCTGTGGTTGGCAACAGCACTTCCGCTGTTATTCGTTGTAGCGGGAAATCTTATTCTTGGAAGAACCGATATCATTATGTTAGGAATAATAAATGATACCACTGATTCTGGTTTATATAATGCAGCGTCACGTATTTCTCTACTCATTAGCTTGCCTTTATTGTCGATTAACATGATTATTGCACCTATGATTGCACAACTTCACGCACATAAAAGAATACCTGAATTACGTGAACTGGTGACTAAAGCAGCGTGGTTCGGTTTTTTGTCATGTGCAGTATTAGCAATCTTTGTATTTCTATTTTCTGGGGCATTACTTGCGCTATTTGGTCCTGCTTTTAGCTCTCAGGAAAGCACCTTAAAAATCCTACTGATAGGTCTCATCATTAGCAGCATTGCCGGCCCAGCTGGATACCTTCTTGCCATGACTGGAAACCAAAAAATACTGGCTGCTATCGTAGGACTTGCTGCAGTACTTAATATATTATTAAACTATCTCCTCATACCCAGTTACGGCACAGTTGGCGCCGCTATTGCGACCACAAGTTCACTTTCAGTGTCAAGTATTGCCATGACATGGGCTGCGATTAACCGTATAAAAATCAACCCATCCATAGTCACGCTAAGAGTTTAATTATACCAAAACTAAATAACCTTATAAAATAAAAACGTCCCAATGAAAACACCGTAAAAAAATAATTTTTTGGCAGCACTACCTCTAGTTATAAAAATCGTGGAGTGATACAGTATGCTAAAGGCTAGTTCATTACGTAAAGTTTCGACACGAAAACAATTTAAATTCACTACATTATGAGAACTTATGAGGTCAGCTTATTGCACAGCTTAGTCACTCTTAGGCGGAGGCTACTTACATTACTTCCTGTTTATATCACGATTTTTTTAATCAGCTGCTCAACGCAATCAAATGAGAAAGTCAATGACCCAGGATTTCAGTATTACCATATATGGAAGAATTCTAAAGCTATCGATACACCTGCATTCTGGACATTTCAATCAGCCAGCCTAAGCGAAAGTGATATTAATAATTTCAACCAGTGGCATAAGCAAGCAAAGTTCAAAGATATATCACCCAGAATTGGTGAGGCTTACTTCTTTAAGTCTCCGTGGCCACATGAAGTTGTGATAAACACTAATGGCAACATGGTTTTTCAGCGTACAGCGGAGCAAAATGAAGCACACAGCATGATTGAAATCAGTGTGAACAACCAGACTGAATCAGGCCGTTTTGTCAATTACGGCGGCTACCGATCAATGAGCACTGGAGTCCCGTATGTCATAGAGTTAGAAGTCATGCTAGAGAGCGGTAACTGGATAGAGAGCATTCCATGGATGCTCGTTTTTCAGGGACATGCTATCCCCAGCATTTTTAACAGGAGTCAGAAATTCAACCCTCCATTTGCATTGCTAATAACGCGCGGGCGTTGGGAGGTGCATATCAGGGCAGACTCACGCCTTTCTTTACCCGCAGATAAAAGCTATGAACGTTTTGATAAAGTAGACCTTGGCAAAGCCACCCCAAATGTCTGGACACGATTTAAGATAAAAGTCATGTGGGGGCACAACGACTTCCCAGAAGGCAATGGTACAGCACTGGGGTTATGGCGAGATGGTAAGTTATATCATGAAGAGTGGGGCATGAAAAACTTTTACAATAGCATAAGCTTAAGCAACGAGGCGCTAGGACCCTACCTGATGATAGGTGCTTATACGCCCGCGTTTGATAAAAACCATGACCCGATTACGATTAAGTTTAAACAGTTCATATTGAAGAAACTGTAAAATATTCCCCTGGCGTAAAAACGTTACAAGAATGATGAGGTATGACCATGGCGTTTGACCACTCGCAAACCTATAAAAAAATCACATTCCGTAATTTGCCACATATTGCTCGTGCCCGATCAGTAAAAAAAATAATTAAAAATATTCCGTTGCACAATTTTCCGGTTTATTACGATGTAGGTTGCAGCAATGGCTACCTTACACACTTGGTTGCCAAGTTAATTGGCGCAAAGATAACCATCGGTTGGGATCATAGCAAAGATAATCTTTTAATTGCGCGGTCACTCTATCCTGAAATGAACTTTCACTGCATCGACCTCAACAAGCCTTACTCAATAATTGATAAAGCGGATTTTATTACCTGTTTCGAAACGATTGAACATGTTGGAGACATTTCTGAAGCAATAAATAATATCGACAACATGGTTAAAAAAAGCGGCCAAATTCTCTACACTGTCCCTATTGAATCTGGTCTTATCGGTGCTATAAAGTATCTGATAAAAAAGTATTTTTTTAATTATACACTAGAAGAAATATCTACTGACGAAGAAGTATGGAAAGATTATGAATGCACACTATTTAGCGGTAAAGATATAAGTGTATTTCGCGGAAAAAAGGCTGGCTGGGCAACACATTTTGGCTTTGATTATCGAAACTTTGAACAAAAAATAAAACAAAAGTACGCTATCGTTAAAACTTGGAACAGCGGGACAACAAGGTTTTTGCTGATTAAAAAATCAGCAGGATAAAAAAATGCCTGCCATACTCAGACCCGCTCTCCCACCACAGGTAAAACCTGATAGCGCCGACAAACAAAGAAACCATAAAACAAAAAAAATCAAACTCTCACCTGTTGATAAATTTTGGACTTTACTGTTCGCGCTGGCTTTTAGCGATGTGCTAATTAGCTACTTAGGAAACTCTCTTCAGCTGCCACTATTGCCACAGCCATGGCGTTTAATAATTATTCCTTTTTCCCTCATTATACTTACAAGCTTACATGACATTGTGAAAATTAAAACCTGGCTACTACTCTGTTTTTCTGGATTATTACTTTTCTTGCTACTCGGTTATTTTATTATAGAAGTGCCGACGCAAACGCTAACCAGTAACAACGTCCCTTTTAAAATTTTACCCACTGACCTGTTAACCATGGCGATTGCATTTCTTATTGGTTCTATATGGGTGATGAGAAAAAATGTGAGCGCCAAGCTAGTTACTGATGTTTTTTTAGCTTTAGCCACAATACATGCAGTGGTTTGCATTTTCGCGCTACTTAAACTGGCACCATCAGTCTTTCCATTGATTGATGCTGTTTATTATAGCAAAGGTGCACCCGTGTCTCGCCCAGAAATCACAACAGACCAAACCCGACAGATTTTGTACCTTTTTGTCTGTTTGTGTGTGGTGTTTACGCAGAAATCGCTAACCAGGGTCACCCTTGCATTGATAACCACACTGATGGTTATTTATATAATAACCAAAGTACAGTCTAGGTGGAGCACCGTTGTGTTTATTCTATTTATACTAATCGCTTATTTAATGGCTTTATATTACAGGACACTGTCTATGCGTTCACTGTTAGCCGGTATTGCTGTAGGCGCACTTGTTATATTATGGAACATCGAAGAGATTGTAGCGTTCACTGGAAGTCTGCTATGGCGCTTCCAACAAATCGACTCATCATATGGTGGCCGCATGGAGTCGATTTTATATTTACTTGAGAAATTAGGCGATCCAGCTTACTGGATACCACATGGTTACAATGAATTTTTTCAGCTATATGGTAGTGCGCCACATTCATTCCCTACCATGGTTTACCTGAATGCCGGCTTGCCAGGTTTACTCTTTTACCTTATCTTTATCCTGACACCTCTGGCAATCCTGCTTAACAAAGTAATACGAGGTACAGCTAACAAACTGGAAAGGACTGGATTTTTCTGTGGCTCTTTTACCTTTTTTTTATCTATCACTCAACCCGTTATCAATCACGAAATATTCTGGCTAATGGCAGGCGTTACAGCAGGTGTGTTAAGCCGTAATTATGTTGAGACTCGGCAACGGGAAACCAGGACTGCACCTTTAAGCCCGAAACACAGCTCGCCACGCATAATTCACAAAGTACCAGGATGACTCAAATAAGTTCAGACTCTCCAGAGTGCGATAGATTTCCCATTGTCGCTTCGCTTTATTAATCTTGTTCCGTGAGATCGAACCTGGGACTATTCGGTAATGAGTTAGCCCATGATGATAACAATAGGCAAAATAACCTTTTTTTAAAATACTAAGCCAGTACGCATAATCCTGACCAGTACGTAACAATGGCATTTTCATTTGCCCGATGACACTTTGGTCTAAAATAACAGTTGAACAGCCCAAGGTCGCTTTTTTTGCAAGCATGTCTCTATACCCTACTTTCATTAAAGGTACTGCATCCACTAACTGTCCACTGTCTTCGCCATTTTCGTTAACAACTTTATATGCCGTAAATGAGAATGCTGCATCAATACTCTGCATAAAAATGAGTTGCCTTTCAAGTTTTCCAACTTCCCAAAGATCATCAGAATCAAGAAAGGCGATATATTGACCAGTCGCTTTATTAATTGATGTATTTCGTGCGACAGCCGCACCGACGTTTTTGTCATTGACAGTGACTGTTATTCGGTCATCAAGACTTTCCAGCTCTCTTAAGATATTAGCTGTGTTATCCGTAGAAGCATCATCAACAACATTTAGCACCCAATGTTGATATGTCTGGCTTCTTATTGAGGCAATTGCTTCTCTCACATATTTATCAGAATTGTACGTTGGCATCACAATAGACACGAGTGATGGAATATAGTTGTGTGAGTTAGTCACCGTTTAGTTACAGCTCATCGCGGTGTACCGAGCCTGCCATTCGTAAAATTCCCGTTTGGTAAAATACACGATCAATAACTTTGTTTAACATTGAGTCATTTACACTCGGTCTATGCCAATGAATGGTCTTATATGTTTCGTTACTAGTAGTGATCGTAGTATTTTTAATTTGTGCAATAACTTCTATCAACGCTGCCATCATATGACTTATTTCAAACTGTTTACTGAATCTCCCTCTGGCACGGCTCTTCATTTTAATCAGTGCATCTCGATTGTTGTGCATGTGATGCAGAATTTCCCACATGTCTTGTGACCAGTTTTTCCTTCGGATGACAAAACCATCAATACCATGGCTCACCATCCATCTCATTGCACCATGACCATCACTGACAAGTGGTACGACGCCTCTGCTCATCGCTTCTATAACTGTCATTGGGCAGCCTTCAATCTTTGAGGGGAGCAATAAAAAATCAGCCTCAGCCAGTGTATCTAAAAACTGATTGCGTGCAACACGACCATGTAATTTTATCCACGGCTTTCCTGTTAGTCGTTTTGAATATTTTTCTTTAATAGCGCCAAAACACTCAAACTGAATCCAGTCCATCTCACCCTGTGCATTTGCAAATGCATCAAGCAATAAATCCGCACCCTTAACGCGTGTCCAGTTTCCAGCAAATACAACTTTCAACGGGCCATCGGTAACTGCTGAAGGATTCCATGTTGAAGAATAAGGGTCGACTATGCCATTCATAATTAATGCTAATTTTGAAGAAGGCACTCCCTTGTCAACAATTTGTTTAAGCATATCATTGGAGATGACGATAATTCTATCTGCGTACTGATGATTAAATCTGGCGAGTGCAGCCGTCGCCCATGCCATAGTGTGTGATATAACGATTTTTTTAACACCAATCGCCGGTAAAGCGGCCTGAACGTAAGGATGGTCGTTATTAATCAGCACATCGGGCTGCAGTTTGTTCACGCTCGCTACTACAGCTTTTAGCCCGTCTTTTGGTGTCAGTTTAGGACCAATATCAATAGGGGTAACGCCTGCTTTTTGGTACCAGGATATGTTGTCTGACTGGGGTGCTAAATAGTAAACTTCATGATGATTACCTGCCAGGTACGCTGCAATTTCACGAGACATGGTGCTAATCCCCTGCCCCTTTTCAGGTGACCAGCAGCACGCAACAATAAATTTCATAGGCTCTGCTCCAAATAATTCTCAAAGAGATTTTTACGGATTTTTTTTGAATCCAGAAATATTGGTGGTAAATGCGTTATTTAAAGAACAAAACCTCATATCAGCAATTGCAGGCTGAAAAGGCAGGTTTAAGTATAAACAGCTATTTTCATTAACAGAAGAATATCAGGCAGTAATGCACTATGGCTTCCTCA
>CAZMLD010000013.1:0-17207 GCA_964566975.1 uncultured Thiotrichaceae bacterium
AATGGGTTACCCTAGAAAAATCGGTTGGGCGCGAAAAAGACGCGTAAGGTATTGGCGTGCATGGTGAATCAGAAAAACTCGTAGTCACCTTATTGGTGATGAGAGCTTTTTCTGGTTTGCCAGGTGCGTCAATAGCTTGCGTGGACTTTCGCGATTCAACTGATTTTTCTAGGGTCACATTAGCGACAGCCTGAAACATTCCCTTATTCCTTATAAGTGGTTGCAGCCTGCTATTTCTGGCACAATACCGCCAACCCAACTCACACCTTAAAGGTCACACATGAATATCACCTCATTCAACCCGCCGATACGCACCCTGATGGGCCCTGGCCCCTCTGATGTACACCCTCGCGTCACCGGCGCAATGGCGCGCCCGTGCATTGGTCACCTTGACCCTGCTTTTGTCGGCATGATGGATGAAGTAAAAACGCTGTTGCAATACGCCTTCAAGACCAAAAATCAACTCACCATTCCGGTCTCTGCACCGGGTTCTGCGGGCATGGAAACCACTTTCCAAAATCTGCTGGAACATGGCGACAAAGTGATTGTTTGCCAAAATGGTGTCTTCGGCGGGCGCATGAAAGAAGTAGTCGAACGCTGTGGCGCTATCGCTATTATGGTAGAAGATGACTGGGGTAAAGCTGTCGACCCGCAGAAAGTTGAAGACGCATTCAAGGCAAACCCAGATGCAAAACTGCTTGCTTTTGTCCATGCCGAAACCTCAACGGGCGCCCGCTCTGACGCACAGACATTAAGCAAGATTGCACACGACAATGACGCACTGGTGCTGGTTGATGCGGTGACTTCTCTAGGTGGCAGCGAACTCAGAGTGGATGACTGGGGCATTGATGCCATTTATTCCGGCACTCAAAAATGCCTGTCATGCACACCTGGCATCTCGCCTGTCAGCTTCAGCGACAGAGCCGTCGAAGTAATCACCAACCGTAAAACCAGAGTACAAAGCTGGTTTTTAGACACGAACTTGGTCATGGGATACTGGGGGGCGAATGCCAAACGTGCTTATCACCATACCGCACCGGTAAACGCCTTGTATGCGCTGCACGAATCGCTGGTTATGTTGCAGGACGAAGGCCTGGAAAACTCCTGGGCGCGCCACGCTAAAAACCACCTGGTTTTACGTGCGGGTCTTGAAGCCATGGGTTTATCTTTTATTGTCGATGAAGATCATCGCCTGGCGCAGCTCAACGCCGTCACCATCCCTGCGGGTATTGACGAAGCGGTGGTACGCTCTCGCTTGCTAAATGATTTCAACCTAGAAATTGGTGCGGGCCTTGGCACACTGGCGGGTAAAGTCTGGCGTATCGGCCTCATGGGTCATAGCTCTCGCGCAGAAAATATTTTCTTATGCCTTTCTGCATTAGAAGCGGTAATGAGCGACATGGGCGCTGATATTAATACTGGTGTCGCCTTATCTGCGGCACAATCCGCATTAAAATAACATGCCAACAAAGTAAACAGCGACTATAAAACCAGAAGGCTTCTCGTGCGTGTTATTACCGAGAAGCCTTCTGGCGTTATAAGCCGCTAATTGTTGACCTTAGTCATCGTCGTCATGTGACACTCGTTTAATGACGATTTTTGCCGTTGGGTTGTGCCAGCTATAGGTCTCAGCAGCCAAATCGGCAATGCCGTGAATACCACCACTGATATGAACATAACCTTCACCGCCCGCTTCTGGTGAGTGGCCATCACCCATGCAAACCGGACCAGGTATATTCGCACATAACTCATCATTCGGCTCACTGCCAGCATCGTAACCCGGTGAAAAATACATTCTTGTCTTACCACCTTTTGGCGCTCTAACACCATTTAATGCAATAAAACTATCATTTGTTGGAATCAACATTGATGCTACGGTTATTCTTTTCGCCCCATGCCTCGCCGACACGATAACCGTCACTGACTCACCAGGCATCAACAGACCGCCTGAATTTTGCACATCGATCACGCGACGGTTAGCGGCCAGCACTGCTGACAAAGGCGCTGGGTCACCACCTTCTGCAATGGTTGCTAACTCGGCACTCGCCTCTCCACCCAGCTCAAATATTTTCACGCCTTTGCGATGACTGGCGACCAGAATGGGCGTAAACGCCTGTGCACGTGTCAGGTTGGTGATGGTGACTTCAAAAGCAGGTTTGCCATCTGCATAAGCCAGTGATGAATAAGCCAGGCCACTACAGATAATTATTGCTGCCACGGTACTGCTTAGTTTTAACATTTGTTTCTCCCAGATGCGTTTAAAGGACTGACTGACGACAGTCAGTGACAATAATATAAGCGATGCAGGTCACAGGAGATTCACTAATTTGTCACAATTTCGTAACACAGGAAGTTATTAATCTGGTACTGGTAGTACAAAATCAAACTCAGTACCCTGATGCAAAATACTTTTCACCGATAATTGGCTACCATGCAATTCAACGATGCGTTGCGCGATAGCCAGACCTAGGCCGGCACCGGATTGTGACTTTCCGCTCTCCGGTTTTTTATAAAAACGCTGAAATATATGCGGCAATTCGTCTTCTGCTATGCCACGCCCATTATCTGCAATATTCACTTTTACAGTTAAACCATCAGAGTTTAAGCCGAGAGTAATGCAGCCGTTCTCAGGGGTGTTTTTCAGCGCATTATCGATCAGGTTATCCAGCACCCGTTCGATCAAACCGATATCCGCCTCCACATAAGGAACATCGACATCAATATCGACCTCTAATGTGATGCGATTTTTTTCTGCACGCAGGTAAAATTTCTGCACCACATCATGTGCAAGTTCTGCCAGTGAAAAGGTTTCTTTATGTAAGGCGAGATCACCTGAGTCGAGTTTTGCTAGCTCAAACAGCTCAGCCACCAGTTTATTAAGACGTTCAGAATTTTTACTGGCGATTTGCAGATATTCATAACGCTCCTCATCATTTAAGCGCCCGTTTTTTGTTAGCAAAATTTCCAGATAGCCTTTTAGCGACGCCAGGGGGGTTCTGAGATCATGTGAAACATTGGCCACCAGCTCGCGGCGTAATGCATCCGCCTCTCTCAGGCGCAGCATTTGTGACTGTATCTGACACGCCATGTCTTCAAATGTGCGGCTCATGACATCAATTTCATCATGCCCATGGTGCCCCGCATGTGGCTTACTAATCGGCTGCTCGAAGCCTTGCGCACGAAAGTCTTCCATGGTTCGACTCAAACCACGTAAGCGCTTTGTTAAAAAAAAGAAAATAATCAGGCCGCCGGAAAAGGCGAATAACAGTGACAGCATCAATGCTCCTACCCCGCTACGCAAGATGTAACTTTTCTGATACAGCTGGCTAATATAATCTACCTGTTCACTGCCCAGTACGGCGTAGATAAAACCCATCGGCTTGCCGTTAGCCACGATGGGTGCCACAGAAAATGCCCGCTCGCCATGCAGGTTCTTCGGGTCTTCGCCAAATATCGGTAAATTTTCCTCGCCCGACATCATCATTTTAATCGGCTGTAATGACACGCTATGACGTTCGATCTTGCCAGGCTCTCCCGAGTAAGCCAGTACCTCACCTTCATTACTTAGCAAATAAAGCTCCAGACTGGGGTTAATGATCATCACCGTATGAAAAAGATCTTTTAATGCTTCCTCATCAACAATGCCCGAACGCACATGCACGTGCTCGTCAACAATATACATCGCCAGATTTTTATTCAGCCGTTGCACCACTTCCTGCTGGTAAAGATAGGCGGAATAGAGTGAGACCACAAAAAAGGCCGCGCCAACAATCACAAAAAGAAAAAACAGTGCCAGCGCAAGTTTTGCATACAGTGTGCGTAACATGCTCAAGGTGCTCCAGCAGAAAGCCCATCGTTAAACTTATAACCCACGCCCCACACCGTCAGAATATAGTCTGCGTTAGCAGGGTCGATTTCGATTTTTTTTCGTAAGCGATTTATGTGTGAGTTGACCGTATGTTCATAACCTTCGTGACCATAACCCCAGACCTTGTCCAGTAGCTGCGCTCGGTTGTAGACTCGGCCAGGATTTCTCGCAAAGTGCAGTAATAGGTCAAATTCAGTCGCGGTTAACAGCACGCTCTTTCCTGCCACTGTCACATTCCGGCGCGAGGGTTCGATAACCAGCTCATTGACCCTGATGTTTTCGGCAACTGAAGTCTCCGATTTTTTTGTCGATAACGCAATGCGCCGAAAGATGGCTTTGACTCTGGCTCGCAATTCCATGAATGAAAAAGGTTTGGTCAGATAGTCATCCGCACCGAGTTCAAGCCCAAGGACACGATCCAGTTCGGAAGATTTGGCGGTGAGCATCAAGATTGGTGTCTGCACCGATGCTGTGCGTAAACGGCGACAGACCTCGAGACCGTCCAGCGCGGGTAACATCAAGTCGAGTACGATCAGATCAAATTCTGCCTGAAGCCCGAGTTTCAGCCCTTTGCTGCCATCGCTAGTAGTGATAACATCGTATGAAAGCTCATTGAGATGCAGCTTCAATAACCTAGCAATATCGTGGTCATCTTCCACAACAAGAATTTTTTTTGGCATAAAACGATACTCACGTGCAGGGTGCTAGTGACCATGTTAGACAGAAAACATCACAAAAGTGTCACGATAACGAAGAGCAGTCAATTAATTATAAACGGTTGCGGAAAAACCCTCATCACGCAATCGTCTGCTGATAATTTTTCAGCATTACTTTAAAATAACCGCACTATGAATAGCAGCATAAAAACCTATCTCGTTGGCGGCGCAGTCCGTGATGAATTACTCGGCTATCCCTTCACAGAAAAGGACTGGGTCGTTGTTGGCGCAACGGTTGAGGACATGGTCTCTGCCGGCTTTTTACAGGTTGGCAAAGATTTCCCCGTTTTTCTGCACCCGCAAACCAAAGAAGAGCACGCGCTGGCTCGCACAGAACGAAAAACCGCTGCGGGTTATAAAGGCTTTGACATTCATGCCACATCAGAAGTCACACTGGAAGATGACCTCATTCGACGTGATTTAACCATTAATGCCATCGCAAAAGACAAGAATGGTGAGTTCATCGACCCCTATAATGGCATGGCTGACATACAAAATAAGGTGCTACGCCATGTATCCATAGCCTTTGCCGAAGATCCGGTTCGGATTTTACGCATTGCTCGCTTTATGGCGCGTTATGCACACTTGGGCTTTAGCGTTGCCGCCGACACCATGGCGTTAATGAAAGGGATGGTATCCGCTGGCGAAGTTGACGCATTGGTGCCAGAGCGTGTCTGGCAGGAGATGAAAAAAGCACTCACAGAAAAAACACCATCTGCATTTATTACGACATTACGCGACTGCGGCGCACTTGCACGAATTTTTCCAGAGCTAGACTGCTTATGGGGTGTACCACAACCTGAGCAACATCACCCAGAGATAGACACGGGCATACACACCATGCTGGTACTGGAGCAGGCCTGTAAACTCAGCACCAGTCCACAAGTCCGTTTTGCCGCTTTGGTTCACGATCTTGGCAAAGGCACCACGCCTAAAAGCGAATGGCCTCGCCATGTTGCACATGAAGCACGGGGTGCGGAGATCGTAAAAAAAGTGTGTTTACGCTTACGTATCCCCAATGAATACCGCGACCTGGCTGAGCGCACCGCACGATTTCATTTACACTATCACCGTGCGCTGGAACTTAAATCAACCACCCTGGTTAAAACACTGGAACAACTGGATGCCTTCAGAAAACCAGAACGCTTCGCGAAATTTTTACTAGCCTGTGAGGCAGATGCCAGAGGCAGGCCGGGGTTTGAAACGATTGAATTCCCACAGGGCGACTATTTTCGTCGCGCACTGAAGGCAGCAAAAAATATTGATATTGCCGAACTGCGTAGCCTAGGCTTTGAGAATCAGGCACTGGCAGAGAAGATTAGGCAGGCACGGGTTAGTGCGGTCAAAAGCCTGAAAAAATGACAGAGAAATTTTGATTAACAAACTTAGGTGATTATTCTTTCTACTTTTACCAGCACATTTTTTGCTCCCTTCAGCACCAGATAAAAAGCTAAAGCCACACCCGCTGTGTTCGCGACCATGTCTGCACCCTCAGCAAACCGATGGGCATCAAAGCTTTGCAAGTACTCAAGCAGAAAACCCATAAACAGTAAAACGATAGCTATCATATTACGCTGAAACTTATCATGATAAATCTGCCCAAACCAGAACATCAAAACAAAATAAGCTAACACATGAAACAGCTTATCTTCAAAAGATAAACCTGTACCGATATCAACCGGGTTGCTGGTTAACGATAAATACACCACTAAAATAATTAGGGCATAACCGATAGCCAGCCATAAAAAACGTAATTTTAAATCAGGATAAGCTTTGGCAAACATTATTTTTTAACTCTACTTCATACATAAAAATACGACTCTATCCATTGCTTCGTAAACAGTGCGTTTATGAACTTTTGAATGCACATCAAGTGTCACTAAATTTAAGCGGCTGATGGATCAACCGCTTTTCCTAAAAATAGTTCGCCTGTTATTTTCTACCTTGTATTTTTCGACGGCAGCTATTCAATCTATCCATGACATGTCGGATGTCTTCTTCTGTCAATTCATTAAAGCCTGTGGTTTTTGAGAAATATTCTAAAAGCAAACTGCTAATGCTTTTGTTAAGCTCTCTCTCCTAGGAGGAACATGAAAGAGCAAAGTAAGCTTTCAGGCCCTGAGGCTGAACCATGCTATGTAAACTCTAAGCCGTTATCATACGCAATGCTGCCAACCTTACCTTTCATAAGATAGAGAATGGGGTAATTTCACCCGCTAACTTGACAGTCATTTTGTAGAGCGTATATGTCGCACTCTTGCGATCTTTTCTGATGAGAAGATCGCCTGCACAGCCTCCTGCACATATTTTATTATCTATTATTTTTGGCTCTTCTTCAATGCTGACAACATTTTTAATACCTCACATTGTTAATAGATTGCATCACGTTTTCAACACTTTATTTTCTTACAGATTAACTGCACTTGTGATGCGAGTTCAAGGAGCTTATGCTTTAACTTTCTCCGCCAAATGAAGCCCTCCCCCTATCAGCGCTATTATCCATTTTCCAATACGGTTAACCAGTGCCAGCGAAAAAGCTTCTGTCGGAGACAGACCAACCAGAGTAAAGAAAATAATAAAAAGACCTTCTTCAACCCCAATCCCCTGAATGGAAACAGGAATCCTGATCAAAATAAACATAGCCGGTACTATTGCCAAAAAATGATAGAAGCTCGCTTCCAGACCCAATGATAACGCACCAAAATAAATAAAAACCGGTACGATTGACTGCTCCAAGATAGAAAGGCAATAAAAATACCACAATCTTCTGGTATCGGATTTAAAATCCATAATAGCGCAGTACAATGATTTAACTTTTTTTATGAAACTTGCATCTTTATATCGTTTAAATAACCGCGAAATGTGCGCCGTCACAGGAAATCGCATTAAAACTAATGCCAATAAAACAGGAATAACAAGCGCATAAAATATTGGGTACCAATAGGCTTTCAAGGCATCATCAAAAAAGAACGCCACTAGGGTAATCGCAAAAAAAGCAAATGTAGTCGTTGCAAAAAAACCAAGCACGCGCTCAACCACAATTGAAGATGTTGTTTCCTTCATAGAGTTTCCGTTGCTTTTTAATGCAATAACTCGATAAACATCTACCCCTACACCAGTTGGTAAAAACTCACCCCAGAACCCGCCTATAAGGTACAGCTTAAAACCGTATAAATTAGACAAATATATTGCTTTCACTCTTAGTAAAAGAACCCACTTAAATGCCATTAGCCATCTGTCTACCAGCATAATAGCCAGCATGACTCCGAATAAAGCCAAGTTGATCGACATTATCATGTCATAGCTTTGTTTCCAGTCTACCAGTGGAATAATAATTGCTATAACAACGATAGTAACGAGTAGCTGGATGATAAATTTTTTGTTTATTTTCGCCATTGATTTTTATAAAAAAATTGCCTAAAACCTAGTTATTGCTTTTCAATATCAGAGCTGAACATAAAATGCACTAACTATCGTCGAATGTTCCACCGAGTCATCACGCCCTGACAAGGTGAAGCAATTTATGATGTAGGAGGCGACAATGTCGCAGGATCAAGAAAGGTTTGCGCCCAGGTTTCCAGCACCAGCAGCGAAGTAACCTGGCGACGTACATACTGGTTATCAAGGTTACTATTTAGTAGCCTGTCTACCGATGAATAATTGAACCAGCCTCGTTGCTTGATATTTTCTTCGCTTAGCATGTCACGAATGGTGTTATCAGCAGTTGTTGCCCAGGGTTTTAATGAAACCGTAAAGCCGTGTTTCTTACGATTAACAATTTTTTCCGGAACCAGTCCACGCATCGCTTCTCTTAAGATATGTTTTTCACTCCAGCCCTTTATCTTCAGTGATGCCGGCATAGAGGCGCAAAATTCGGCGAATTTATGATCAAGGAAAGGTACTCGCCCTTCTAGGCCATGCGCCATGGTCATTTTATCCGCCTTTAACAAAACATCATCGGGTAACCATGTTTGCAAATCAATGTGCAGCAAATCATCGAGGTAAGTGGGGCCATGACAACCTTGAAGTATACGATTGATTACTTGGTAGGCTGGCTCCTGCTGTGAAAGTAACTGTTTCATATCGGGGCTGTATAGCTGCTGTTTTTCGCGGTCGCTGAACACCGAGACCAGCTCCATGTAGGACACTGCCCTGTCTCTTGAGCTGGAGAGAAAACGCAGCGCTCTATAAGGCTTATGCCACTTCGAGACCAGACTGGAAAGCCCACGCAGTGGCGCTGAGGGTAACCAGCGACCAATACGGTCACCATAGATGAGTATCTTGTATTTGTCATAACCACCCAGTAGCTCATCTGCACCTTCTCCTGTCAGGGCGACGGTAACATGCTGACGGGTAAGCTGGGACAGTAAATAAGTCGGAATTACGGCAGTGTCTGCGAGTGGTTCATCCATGTACCACATTATTTTCTTTAACAGCTTTGGGTCATTACAATCACCGGAGAGAGGGTGATGCGAGGTGTTAAATGCATTTGCTGCGATCTCTGCAAAAGGGGTTTCATTATGCCAACCAGAGCCAACGCCAAAGGAGAAGGTCTCTACCGGTCGCTCGCTCATTTGCGACATAAGCCCGACTATAAACGATGAGTCCAGACCACCACTCAAGAAAGCACCTAAAGGCACTTCGCTCATCAAGCGTATCTTTATTGATTCGTCCAGTTGAGACTTTAATTCATCAGCCCACTGCTTTTCAGTGTAAGACGTATCGGGTTCGATGTCACGCAGATCCCAGTAGCGTTCTATTTTTATACCTTTATCACTATACTCCAGCCAGTGCGCCGGACGAAGTTTTTTAATGCCTTTAAACATGGTTCGATCTTCAGGCACATAACGAAATGAGGTATACCATTCCAGTGCCTGGGGATCAATTTCCCGCACGCGCTCAACACCAAGGATGGCTTTAGCTTCGGATGCAAATAACAGGCCTTTTTTTGTATCGTAAAAATATAGCGGTTTGATGCCAAAACGATCACGAATGAGAAAGAGTTTCTTCGTTCGCTCATCCCAGATGGCGATGGCAAACATACCTCTTAGTTTGGAAACAAAATTGATACCAAACTCTTCATAGAGGTGCGAGATAATTTCGCCATCAGAATGTGAAGACAGCGCATAGCCTTTAGCTTCAAGTTCACGGCGCAGGTCTTTATGATTGTAAATTTCGCCGTTAAATATTACCTGTATACTGCCATCTGTATTTTTCAACGGCTGATGACCACCAGCAATATCAATAATACTTAACCTTGTATGTGCAAGACCCACCCGATTTTCAGCACTATAGTACACACCGGAATCATCGGGTCCCCGATGAAAGATAAACTGTTTCATTATATCGAGATGCTCTGTCGACCATTCACCCCTGAAGCCTGCAATTCCACACATATCGCCTTTCCATTAACCTATTTGATTATTTATTATTTCGTTGCTACAACGTTCTGGTAACACTCAAGGTATTGTCTAGCAATAATTCGCCACGAATATTTTTCTTCAATGCGTTGCCTAGCTGCAATGCCCATGGCCATTGTTTTTTCTGGATTCGTCAGCATTTTTCCTAACGCTTCTCTAATCTCGCCAGGCTGCGCCGGATTGACTAGGAACCCGTCTGTTTCATGTCGCACCAGCTCGGGAATACCGCCAACAAAGGTGCCCAGTATAGGCAGGCCGCAGGACATCGCTTCAGCAAAAACGAGTCCGAATGACTCGGTTTGAGAGGGCAGAGCAAATACATCATGTTGACGATAAAGCGCTGGGAGTTCATCTCGCCTGACAAAACCCGTAAAATTAACTCGATCATTAAGCGCTAATTCCGCACATTTTTTTCGTAATAGTTCTTCATAAGACCCAGTACCAACAATCGTCAAGGTCACTGGCAAAGGATCAGGCTTGGCTATCGCTTCTAGTAAATGGTGGATTCCTTTACGCTCCAGTAATCTGGAAACAGTGATCAGTTTGAGCGGCTGTTCTTGCCTTTTTTCGATATTCTTAGCGGGAGAGAAGAGGTCAACTTCAATCCCATTTGAAATTATATCTATTTTCTGAGCAGGCGCTGTTTGCAGTGCGATATCTTTCAGTCCCTGACTAAGGGCAACCACGGCTGAGGCATTACGCCAGATACTTCTCGTTAATGGCAACAGCACTTTATGTACTTTTTCCAGTTTCTGATTAAACAGGTCGTAACTCGGCACATCAGAGCCTCGCAGAGAGACAATGTAAGGCTGTTTTCTTTGCCGTACTGGCGACAAAGAAAGTATGCCAGTAGGCAAGCTAAAGAAAAAATGTTCTAAATCATACTGAGTATTTTTTAATAACTTCTGGCGCTTTCTTAAAGCAAAACCAACATAAGAGTAGGCACCTAACATACCACAGTCATGAATGCCCTTTCGCCAGCTGGGTACTCGATGAATTCGCATGCCGTCAAGCATTGCTCCGTCGTCTTCATCTTCGATGGATGACGTTAAAACATCAACTTTCACCCCCATCTGAACCAGCTCACGGCCAATATTATAGGTCGCAAATCCGGCACCGCCACCCGCTGGTGGAAATTCATAGTTTAGTAATAGAATATGCACGATTTTATATTTTTCCTTAATTTTTTCATGTCAAATATCTGTTTTTAATTCCGCCCAACAACCCCTGATTGTAGACGATATTTATCGTGTTTTTAAAGGCCTGCTCAGACTAAAACTTTTTTACTGTCTCAACTGCAAATTTGCTGGTAAACATGAAGATAGCTTGCGGCTGTTTGTTTAGCAGAATAGTGTTGCTCCAGGCGTTTAAATGCTTGCTGTGCTAACTGCTGGTGCTGCTCAGGTTGCGCGATCAGGTTGCTAATCGCGTCGGCAAAAGCTTGAGCGCTATGATTGTGTACTAAGGTACCACACCGTCCTTGCTCAAGCAGGTGAGGGATACCGCCAACCGCATGGGCGATAACGGGTGTTTGCAGGCACATCGCCTCTAGCAAAACCATCGGCAGACCTTCATGATCGGAGGTCATCAGTAATGCATCCAGTGTCTGTAACTTTTCTACAATGTTGTCGCAGTGACCGTGTAGATGGATGTAGTCATTTGCCTGAAGTACTTCTATGCGCGTTTGTAAAGTATTAAGCAAGGGCCCGTCGCCATAGATTTGAAAGCTGATTTTAAGATCTGGCTGATGCTGTTTCAGGTATACCGCACTGTCGATAAACAGGTCAACGCGTTTTACTGGTGTCAGCCGCCCTGCAATGCCAATTCGGTAATCCCTGTCATTGTTATTTTTAGAACTTGCCGATGAAGTGCCAGACAATATGGCGGCAATATCAATGCCGTTTTCAACCACTTTTATTTTTGTTTTTAGAAAACTGTTTTCGAGTTTACTCGCCAGATCAGGTGATACAGCAACGATAGCTTGCTGTAAATAACGCCCTGTTGACTGGTTAAAAAACAAAATTAAACGCTTAGCAAGTTTATGTAATGGGGGCCGGTGCTCAGGCGCACCGTGCACCGTGCGTAATGAAGGAATACGCTGCTTGTATAATGCGGCAATACTGCCCAAAATATTTTCTTTCATTCGGTGCGTATGTATTACATTCGGCTTTATTTCGACTATGATTTGTCTTAGTTGGCGTAAAATTTGAAAACTATTCAACTGCGACTCATCTAGTACATACACAGCAATGCCACAGTCTCGTAGTTTTTGTTCGAGTGTGCCATGATTAAGGATAACAACACTAACCTGAGTATTAAGATCTCTGTGCAAAGCTCTGGCAAGCGTATACAGCATAACTTCGGCACCAGCCCAAAGATCACCCGAAGAAATGTGCAATACATGCATGGTTTGTTGACTATTTAATGCGTTCTGTCTGCCTGACATAGATGTGGGAGCGATAATTGTTAAGAAATGAGAATGGTAGCACTTTATATCGTGCATACCCTGATGTATATAGGACTGCCTGATTATTGAATACCATTTAGGTTAGCTCTAATATAGAGGTGTAATTCAGGGAATGCAACCGTTGCCGCAGCCAACATAAACACAACGTCGCCAGTAAGACAAAAAACCAACGTCTCTGCAAAGGTCAAAGAAGCGTTGTTTTTTTAGCTTCTATTTACTTCGGCGTTTTCAGAAAAATCTTAAGCCTGTTATGCCAACATGGGCTGAAACGATGGAATAAGAAGTATGGAAATATGGTTTTATTTTTTTGCAGTTTGCTGCGCCTATAGTTATTTTATATACCCTCTGTTGCTTAAATTACTACCGACAAGAAAAGCAGCGATACTCAAAGACAACAAAAATTTACCTGTCCTTAGCCTGATTATTACTGCTCATAATGAAGAGCAGCGCATACGTGAAAAGCTAGAAAATACGCTGCAAATTGATTATCCGGCAGATTCTTTAGAAATTATTGTCGCCTCTGATTTTTCTACCGATGCGACAGACAGTATCGTTGAGTCCTATGCCGAACAAGGTATACAGTTAGTCCGTGCTGACCAGCGAAAAGGTAAAGAATACGCACAACTATGCGCCATTCGGGCATCAAAAGGTGAGATTTTAGTGTTTTCTGATGTGGCGACACAAATACCGGCTGACGCCTTAGGCTTATTAGCAAAACGTTTTTCTGATTCAACAGTGGGCGCCCTTTCCAGTGAAGACCAGTTTATCAGCAATGATGGCACCGTTGCAGGAGAAGGCGCCTACGTAAAATATGAAATGTGGCTACGCCGCCTTGAGTCCGACCGCGCCGGTCTGGTGGGATTAAGTGGCTCTTTTTTTGCTGCCAGACGTGAGGTTTGTGAACACTGGGACATCTATGTGCCAAGTGACTTTAACACCGCACTCAATAGCGCAAAACACGGGCTAGTAGCCATCACCTGCCCTGATGTCATTGGCATCTATAAGGATGTTAAAGACCCAGGACTGGAATATCGTCGTAAAATGCGCACCGTCATTCGTGGCATTACCGCCATTGCTCGCCACCCTGAAGTGCTTAACCCATTTCGTATGGGCATGTTTTCTTTTCAGGTGTGGAGCCATAAAATCATGCGCTGGGGCGTGCCCTGGTTCATGGCCATCTTTTTACTGCTGACCCTACTGTTGCAGGGACAGGGCATGATATACACCTTGGCTTTAACCGCGCAACTTGCTTTTTATGCGCTGGCGCTAGGCGGCTGGCTGTTTACAGGTTTACGCGAAAACACCTTGGTTAAAATCATCTTTTTCTTTGTACAGACCAATTTAGCATTAGCACAGGCCACGGTTTCCTTTATCCGAGGAAAACGCATGACCGTGTGGACACCTTCAAAGCGTTAATAGAATATGTTTTATCAACTACCCCCCGTAGGAAACCCGATAAGTTTGCATACACAGGCTAAAGCGGCGCATTCATCATTGTTCCCTTCATACCAGATACAGTTTTATGCTTCTGGCACTGCCGCGCTTGCCGCAACAATTATTGCTGCGATAAAACACAAAACAGACCACGCCACGAAGCAAACAAACGCGGAGATCATACTACCGGCTTATGCCTGCCCCGACCTAATTAGTGCCGTTATTTATGCCGGTGGTAAACCAGTGTTAGTGGATCTAGACGTTGATCGCCCGTGGTTAGGGCTAACACAACTATCAGCCGCTATGACAGAACATACCGTGGCGATTATCGCTGTCAATTTATTTGGCATTGCTGAACGCTGGCAACAGCTCCGCAACATAGCAAAACAGCATGATGTGGTACTCATTGAGGATAGCGCACAATTTTTTCCTGCCGATGACGACTCGTCGCCAGGCAGCGCCCACGACTGGCAGGGCGACATGGTGGTACTCAGCTTTGGCCGAGGGAAACCGGTCAGCCTGCTGGGTGGTGGTGCGGTACTAACGAAACATAGCGACCTGCTAACACAGCTGCCAAAACCAGAAGATCTCGTTTCAGGCACTAGCCCGCACATCAAATTTACGGTAAAAACGACTTTGTATAATCTCATGATTTCACCGTTATTTTACTGGCTGCCTCAATCTTTGCCCTTTTTACATTTAGGCGAAACCCGTTATCATCCACTATCCGCTATTGAAGGACTGGATCGTGTGCGCTTGGACCGATTACAGGGCAATATATCCCGCTATCAGAGTGACGTAAAAGCCAGAACGCGCTGTGCAGACATCTCAATCATGCTCGATTCACAAGATAAAATAACTAATTTGCCACAACTCTGCCAGCCGCAGGCAAACCATCGCCTGTTACGTTACCCTCTGCTGCTCGATGCCAGTTTGCGTGATCAGGTTTACCAGAAATTACAACAGGGCGGTCTCGGCGCTTCTATTTTGTACCCAACAAGCCTGCCTAAAATAGCAGGGCTAAAGGGCATTCTAGATGATAAACTGCCGTATCCGAACGCAGAGATGTTTGCTAGCAAATTATTAACCTTGCCAACGCATTCTCATGTTAGCAACAAAAGCATTAATAAAATAAATACGATACTAAAAAATGTCGTGGGATAATCGCGAGTTAAAGCAGGCGACCCACGATTAATTTACCCAAACATAGTGATTACTCAAGGTGAGAGAATGAAAAAAATTTCAACAACGCTGCTAACACTGGCTTTTATTGTCGGGCTAACAGCCTGTGCCACACACACACCAAACCTGCCGCCCGAATCTAACCAACCCATTGGCCCCAAAGTACTGGTTGAAACGTATAAAATGTCGGTTGGCGACCAGCTGCGAATTAATGTCTGGAAAAATCCAGAGCTGTCTCTTGACACACCCATCCGACCCGATGGAAAAATCTCTGTGCCTTTAATAGGCGACGTGATGGCCGTTGGTGTTACCCCAGAAGATCTGGCTACGGATATTGAAACCAAACTGTCCGAGTTCGTCAAAGCACCGAATGTAACGGTAATATTAACGAATTTACAAGGTCACGCCTTTCTTTCTCGAATCAGAGTCACCGGCTCGGTAATGCGAAACATTTCAATGGCATACCATCAAGGCATGACAGTACTCGACGCAGTTTTAGAAGCAGGCAGTGTGGATCTTTTTGCTAATGCGAACCGTACTAAATTACATCGAAGAACCGAGACAGGCACCGTAGCCTATGACATACGCCTTAAAGATATTCTGGAAAGAGGTGATATGACAACAAATATTATCTTATTACCTGGTGATGTCATTACTGTGCCTCAAAGCACATTTTAAGCAACCCGTATTTATCTTTAACCATGCGAAAGACATACCTAAAGCCGCAACGTTTTTTCCTCTGTATCGCTTTCGTTATACAGGCTTTCGCCCACAGCGTGGCTTATGCTCTGGAGTTTCAGCCTGGCGCTGGCATCGGGCTTGAGTTTACCGATAACGCAAGGCTGACACCAAACGATACTACTGATGAATTAATTGCCATAACTTATGTGGCTGCCAGCATTGTCGAAAATAATGGACCACTTACTTACCGGGCATCCTCCTCGTTAAGTCAGCAGCACTACACGAAAGGCACGTTTGACGATCAGCAGCATTTTAATTTAGATGCAGTTGTTGACTGGGTCATGATAAGAGAGCGCTTTAACTGGATGGCAAGTAACCGCTTTAGCCAGGCACCCGTTCGCTCACTGGAGCCCAATACACCCGATAACTTACAGGATACCAATGTTTTTACACTGGTGGCAGACATTAATACTCGGCTTTCTGCCAGACATAATATCAATATAGTGCCATCGTTTAGTCAGTATTATTACGAAACACTGGCAACCGATAACAAACAGTATTCACTGGAAGCAAACTGGCAATATCAGGCTACGCGTGTAACGGATCTAGGCTTTACCGTCAGCGCCAGAAGAGTCGATTACACTGAAACAGGGCTTTTCGAACGAGCCATCGAGGACGTAAAGTTCTTAAATGCGGCCATTACCTTCAGAGGGCAACGGGCACGATCTACATTTGATGCTGCTATAGGTGCAGCTCATGTTGAAAGGGACAGCGGCCGAGAAACCTCTGGGTTTACAGGTCAGTTAAACTGGTTAGCCGATGTGTCAGCGCGCTCAACGTTTTCTGCAGGAATTTCAAGCGAGCTCACTGACACCAGCACGGCAGGGGCAAGCATCGCCGCTGATACTGGCAACAGAAGCGGTGATGACGTGCAGGTGACCACCGATGTCATTCGTAACAGCATTATAGACCTGGCTTACTTAAGAAAAGATGCCTCACTGGATACCCGCATATCCGCGCGGTATCATAAAGTCGCTTATAGTGACAGCCCTTTAGATCGCATTATTCGTGATTTTGGCATAGAATTTAGATACCCACTCAGCCAGCTACTCACTGGCAGCGCTTATATCAATCACAATCGCAGCAAGCAACTTGATACTGGCCGTCTGGATAAAGCGCTGACCGTGGGCGGCAATGTCAGATACACTTTTTCTCGCAAAATGCATGGCACCTTTGATATAAAGTATCGCGAAAGAAAAAGTTCCGATGAACCACGAAATTATAACGAGTTCAGCGTGTATGTCAGCCTAGTTTATGGCTTTGGAAATGTCAGACGTCCAACCCGAGCAGGGGTTTTTTGATCGAGCCGTTTTTAACGCTTTCCATACTAGGAGCTTGTCCGAGAATGGAAACCGTAGCGAAAAATCGAGATTTTTAGT
>CAZMLD010000014.1:0-15929 GCA_964566975.1 uncultured Thiotrichaceae bacterium
AAACATGCAGGAATGACGGAGCGTAACAGGCAAGTAACGAGATTAATTATGCTTCAACTTAACCCTGGCCGCCTAAAGGTGTGGGATTCACGGATACCCTATCGGGGACTTTAAAACAGACCCACGTTATAAACCTAACCTACATTAGTATATAAGAATATCTTATAGCTGGTTCAATTATGTTGATTAGCCAGGCTCGGCCAATTCAAGTACAGTACGCGCTTGATATTTGCCAGACCCCTCAACCATTTCATTTTCGGGAAGAACTATGTCTCAACCGGTACACAATCCGACTTCAAAAGCGACCGACGAAAACAGTCGCATCGAGACCAAAAACACCACCTGTTATATGTGCGCCTGCCGTTGTGGTATTCGCGTTACCTTGCGCGATGGCGAGATACGTTATATTCAGGGTAACCCTGATCACCCTTTAAACAAAGGCGTGATCTGTGCCAAGGGTGCATCGGGCATTATGAAGCAATATTCTCCCGCTCGCCTGACCAAACCGTTGATGCGTAAACCCGGCAGTGACCGCGGTGAAAATGATTTTGAGGAAATTTCATGGGATAAAGCCTTTTCTATCATGGAGGAGCGCCTTGCCCATCTTCGTGCCACCGATCCAAAGCAGTTTGCTTTGTTTACCGGTCGCGACCAGATGCAGGCATTAACTGGTTTATTTGCCAAGCAATATGGTACGCCGAATTATGCCGCACACGGGGGTTTATGCTCGGTGAATATGGCGGCCGGCATGATTTATACCATTGGCGGCTCTTTCTGGGAGTTTGGTGGTCCAGATCTAGAACGCTCTAAACTGTTCATTATGATTGGAACGGCGGAAGATCATCATTCCAACCCGATGAAAATCGCTTTGGCTGAGTTTAAACGCAATGGCGGCAAGTTTATTGCCATTAATCCAGTGCGTTCTGGTTATGCTGGCATAGCCGACGAGTGGATTCCCATTAAACCCGGTACTGACGGTGCATTGTTCCTCGCCATTATTAATGAAATCATCAAACAAGGCTTATTCGACCGTGATTTTTTAATTAATCAGACCAACTCTGCGGAGTTGGTTAATATGGATGAAGACTCAGCCGAGCATGGCATGTTTGTGCGTTATGAAGCACCAAAAGAGAAAGCCTGTTTTGATGCACAAAACAAGCTATGGTGGGATCGAGATCTAAACACCGCCATTTCCATGCACACCGAAGGCTCCGACCCTTACCTGCTGGGTGAATTCACCCTGGAAGATGGTACCCCGGTGAAACCCGCATTCCAGCTACTGGTTGATCGGGTCAAGGATTACACGCCAGAATGGGCAGCAGAAATCACGGGTATATCGGCTGAAACCATTAAACGTCTTGCCTATGAAATGGGCATTACCGCACGTGATGAAAAAATTGAGCTGCCAATTGCATGGACTGATACCTGGGGCAAAGAGCACGACCATATTACCGGCAATCCAGTTTCTTTCCATGCCATGCGTGGTCTCGCCGCACATTCCAATGGTTTCCAGACAATTCGTGCCATGTCTATTTTAATGAGTATTCTTGGCACCATTGATCGCCCTGGTGGCTTTCGTCACAAAGCCCCATTTCCCAGGCCCATTCCACCGTGTGCAAAAACACCAACCAGTTGGGATGCGGTGCAGCCCAATACGCCATTAGATGGTATGCCATTAGGCTGGCCGGCTGACCCCGATGATCTGTTTGTTGATGATGACGGGCAACCTATTCGACTGGATAAAGCCTTCTCCTGGGAACACCCCTTATCCGTGCACGGTTTAATGCAAAATGCCATTACCAATGCTTGGCGCGGCGACCCATACCCCATTGATACTATGATGATTTTCATGTCTAACATGGCATGGAACTCAACCATGAATACCATGGGGGTGCGTGACATGCTCAAGGACAAAGACGAAAACGGCGAATATAAAATACCTTTTTTGATCGTTTGCGATGCCTTCGAATCTGAAATGGTGACTTTCGCTGATCTGGTGCTGCCCGATACCACCTATCTGGAACGTCACGATGTGATGTCGATGTTAGATCGTCCTATTTCAGAATTTGATGGCCCGGTTGATTCGGTGCGTATACCTGTGGTGCCGCCAACCGGCGAATGCAAACCTTTCCAGGAAGTGCTTATTGAACTAGGTACACGTTTAAAACTACCCGTATTCATTAACGAACAGGGTGAGCGTAAATATCGTGATTATCCTGATTTTGTGATTAATTATGAAACTGCACCAAACTCAGGCATCGGTTTTCTCGCTGGCTGGCGCGGCAAAGGCGGTGAAAAAAGCATTAAGGGTGAACCTAACCCGAACCAGTGGGAAATGTACGAAAAAAATAACTGTGTGTTTCAGTATGAACTTCCTAAATCTTACCAGTACATGCGTAATTGGAATCAGGGTTATCTGGAATGGGCGCAACGCCATAGCCTGACACGTTATGCCGAACCCATTAACATTCATATTTACAGCGAAGTGTTGCAAAAATTCCGCCTTGCTGCACAAGGCAAAACCAGTGGTAAACAGCCACCTGACCATCTACGTGAACGTGTTTATACGCATTTTGATCCATTGCCGTTTTATAGCGACACCTTAGAAGCGCAGCAAACAGATTTACGTGAATATCCATTAAATGCCATCACCCAAAGACCCATGGCAATGTATCACTCTTGGGATTCTCAAAACGCTTGGTTACGTCAGATACACAGTCATAACTACTTAAATGTAAATACCAAAACAGCTGAGGCTGCAGGTATTAAAGATGGCGCATGGATGTGGGTAGAATCCATGCATGGAAAAGTGCGTTGTATGTGCCGTCACTCTGAAGCGGTTGAACCGGGTACGGTATGGACATGGAATGCCATTGGCAAAGCCAAAGGTGCCTGGGGGCTAAGCAACAAGGCCAATGAATCGCAACAAGGTTTTCTGTTAAATCATTTAATTAGTGAAGAGCTGCCCGCCAGCGAAGCCGGTGAACACCTTTCTAATTCTGATCCAGTGACTGGCCAAGCCGGCTGGTATGACGTGCGGGTAAAAATTTACCCGGCAGAAGAGGGCGAGGCGAAAGAAAGCTTCCCACAATTTAAAGCCGGTGCTGATACCCCTGGCACAAGCCGCCGCAATAAATTTATCAGCGGTCGCTGGTTAAAATATTTTGCTGGCAAAAAGTCTAAAGACAGGGTAGAAAAATAATGACGCAACTTGCTTTAGTAATCGACTTAAATGTATGCGTTGGCTGTCACGCCTGCGTCACCAGTTGTAAAGAGTGGAATACTTCCGGTACCGCTGGTTATATGTCAGATTACAATCCATACGACAAAGATCCCACGGGGACTTTTTTTAACCGCGTACAAACCTTTGAAATAGGCGAGTACCCCAATACAGAAACCGTGCACTTTCCAAAAAGCTGTTTACATTGTGAAGAGCCACCTTGTGTGCCTGTGTGTCCAACCGGTGCCAGTTATAAACGTGAACTGGATGGTATTGTTTTAGTTGATTATGATAAATGTATTGGCTGTAAATACTGTTCATGGGCCTGCCCTTATGGCGCCCGCGAATTAGATGAGAACCAGAAGGTAATGAAAAAATGTACCTTATGTGTCGATCGTATTTATGATGAAGCCTTACCAGAAGCCGAGCGCAAACCTGCCTGTGTTTTAGCCTGCCCCACCAGTGCACGCTTATTTGGTGATGTTAATGACCCAGAATCTGTGGTGTCAGAACAAATTCGTGATAACGGTGGCTACCAGTTAATGCCTGAATGGGGTACAAAACCGGCCAACCATTATCTACCCCGTAGAAAATCCAATATCACCATTCATAAAGATGAGCTTACCCGCATTGACAACCCACTGAAGAAAGAGCGTCAACGACCAATGCCTGATGATGATGAACAAACATTGGATGACATAATGAGCTGGTAACCATGAGATACCGTCATCTCGGGCAATGTCTGAGGTGACAACCTTAGCAACACAGCAGCCCTTTTTTACCTAAAACGACTCAGCAAGCTAAATATTTAGCATTTATTAAAATCAAAGTTAACGAGACTATCTTATGCATCCTGCCTTTTCAGTCATTTTTTTAACCACCTTGATTGGTGTCGGTCAGGGGCTGTTTCTGGCTTTATATACGGGCCAACTATATTCTGCTATTCAAGTACTACCCGTGCAGGATTCAGCTGGTTTTTATGGTTACGGTAGTTTACTGGCATTGATGTTTCTGGTTGCTGGTCTCATTGCTTCATTTTTCCACCTTGGTCATCCAGAACGCGCATGGCGTTCTGCAGCAAAATGGAAAACCTCCTGGCTATCTCGTGAAGTTATTGTATTACCCGCGTTCATGGGTCTAACTTTTGTTTATGCGGTGGTTCACATTAGTGGCTGGAACCCGATACTGTTTACCCTAGGTGAAGAGTTTATCGTTGACCTGTCTTTATTTATTGGTGCCATAAACACGGTACTGGCATTTAGCCTGTTCATTTGTACCGCAATGATTTATGCCTGCATAAAATTTTTACAGGAATGGGCAACACCATTAACCGTTGTTAATTACACATTATTGGGCATGGCATCTGGTTTTGCTTTAAGCACCACTTTTGCCGCTTTTGTTGGATCAGATCTGATTAGCTTCTATGCTGGCTGGACAATTACACTAACTTTATTTGCCCTCGTTAGCCGTATCGCTTCTTTAATACGTAACACTAAAATAAAATACAAATCAACGCTAAGCACCGCCATTGGTATTCGTCATACTAAGATCAAACAAAAAGCACAGGGGGCGATGGGCGGCTCGTTTAACACCCGTGAATATTTTCACGGCGCAAAACCTGCGCTCTTTAAAAGTATTAAGTGGATTTTTTTAGTGCTGGTGTTTATTGTGCCGGTAGGCTTGTTAATCACCGCATTATCAACAAATCTATTTATGCTATTCGCCGCCGCTTTTGTGGTGCAGTATGTGGGTTTGCTTGCGGAGCGTTGGTTCTTTTTTGCACAGGCTAACCACCCACAAAACCTTTATTATCAGACTATTTAGCGGTTTCGCGCTAATTAGTTTTCTGCCGGATTAATAACCATACATGCCTCTGCATTTAGCTCAGCATTATTATGAGGTAAGGACGCAGGTTATTGATTTTTCAGGTCGCTGTGAATACATCCATGTACGCTCTACTGTAGCATCCATGCTACAGATTCCTGAAAAATCAATAACCTACGTCCTAACCATGGTACTGTGCTGAGTTAAATACAGAGGCATGTAACGATAAGTACACTGACATAACAACACGGAAGTTTAGTGCCACATCTTGCAAGTAAACGCTACTGCTCAGTGTAAAAATTATTTATGAAAAAACCAGCGTCCGATTTTCATATACCAACATATCATTTTGTACGTGATGGCGTACAGCACGAGCAAGTACGATTTTTTCCAGGTCGCGACCAATACGTACCATATCATCGACCGAGTCTTTATGGCTTACATGCACCACATCCTGTTCAATAATCGGGCCGGCATCTAACTCAGCAGTAACATAGTGACTGGTCGCTCCAATAATTTTCACCCCACGTTGATAAGCACTATGATAAGGCCGACCACCGGGAAAAGCGGGTAAAAATGAGTGATGAATATTGATGATTTTTTGCGGGTAATGTTTAACAAAATTATCGCTTAACACCTGCATATAACGTGCTAACACAATAAAGTCGATATTATTTTTTCGTAGCAGTTGTTTTTGTTTTTCTTCCTGCTGCGCTTTATTTTCTTTTGTTATCGAAATACAGTGAAATTTTATGTCCAGTCGTTCAGCTGCTTTTTGTAAATCTGGATGATTGCTAATGATGATTGGTATGTCCACATTTAATTCACCGCTTTCATAACGCGCCAGTAAATCATAAAAACAATGTGACAGTTTTGAGACAAATAATGCCATGCGCTGTTTTGTCTGCGAAAAGTGCAATTGAAAAGTCATTTGATAGCGTGTTGCTACCAGTGCCTCAAACGACTCGGCAATGTTTTCTTTTTCAATAACAAACTTTTCTAAATCCCATTCAATACGCATAAAAAAGGCACGACGCTCATTATCAACATGTTGATCCAGATAAAGAATATTGCCTTTGTTACGGTGAATAAAGTCAGTGATTGAAACTACTATGCCTGGTTTATCGGGGCAGTGTATTAATATGATTGCAGCGTTTTTTACAGCCTTAGTCATTTTTATTTACCAATACAAAAATCAGAAAAAATTCGACCTAATAAATCATCGCTACTAAATTCACCGGTAATGGATGACAACGCCTGCTGCGCCAACCGTAATTCCTCAGCGACTAATTCACCAGCCTGTAGCTGGTGTAAATTTTTATCCGCTTTTATAACATGTTTTTCTGCAATAGCAATGGCATCGAGGTGGCGACGACGCGCAATAAACTGGCCTTCACTTTGCTGTTGGTAACCCATGCTATTTTTTAAATGTTGCTTCAATAGATTGATACCGTCACCGGTTTTTGCTGATAAATAAATTTCCGTGTTTTTGTTTTCTATTATTTCAGCTGAGCGCTCTAAACTATCAATTTTGTTAAAAACAAACGTCACCGGAATATTCTCAGGCATGGTGTCGCTAATGCTTATATCATCATCATTAATGTCAATAACAAATAAAATACCATCCGCTTTTTCAATGATTTGTCTGGCGCGTTTAACACCTTCTCGTTCGACAATATCGTCACTTTCTCGTAAACCAGCCGTATCTATAATATGTAAAGGTAAACCATCTATTTGTATATGTTCACGCAGGATGTCACGTGTTGTGCCTGCAACTTCTGTCACAATGGCTGATTCTTGTCCCGCCAGCTGATTCAATAAACTTGATTTACCGGCATTGGGTTTGCCTGCAATCACAACCGTCATCCCTTCTTTTAATAAACGTCCCTGTTGTGCCGATTTTTTTACTTCCGCTATTTTATGACTGACCGCAGTCAGTTTGCTGGCAAGCGCATCATCGGCTAAATAATCAATTTCTTCTTCAGGAAAATCCAGTGCTGATTCGACATAAATACGTAGCTGTATTAATTCTTCAACGAGTTGCTGAATAATGGCCGAAAACTCACCCTGTAGAGAACGCATGGCTGCACGCGCAGCCTGTTCACTATCTGCGGCAATTAAGTCTGCTATTGCTTCAGCCTGTGTGAGGTCAATTTTATTATTTAAAAACGCACGCTCAGTAAATTCACCTGCACGCGCTAGGCGAACATCGTGTTGTAATATTTCTTTTAATAAAATATCTAATACGACTGGACCACCATGGGCATGAAGTTCGACGACATCTTCACCAGTAAAAGAAAAGGGTTGCTTAAAATAGAGTGTTAAACCACTGTCGATAACGGTATTATTTGTGTCGCTAAATTTACCGTAACTGGCATAACGTGGGGCAGGGCATAAACCTGAAATGCGTTTCGCTATTTCAGGCGCATTGTTACCAGAAATACGAATAATACCAACGCCACCTTGACCCGAAGGCGTTGCAATGGCGGCAATGGTATCGTTAGTCATACTTTGTTAATCCTGTTTATAAAAAACAGCAAAACTTTTATTCATTGTCTATGCGCTTGGTAATCACATACTGCTGTGCGATGGATAAAATGTTATTGACTACCCAGTACAACACCAGACCTGATGGGAAGAAGGCAAACATAATGGTAAAAGCATAAGGCATTATCGCAAATATTTTTTGCTGCATCGGGTCTAGCGGTGCTGGATTCAATTTTTGCTGAATATACATTGAGATGCCCATCAATACTGGCAGTATAAAATACGGATCTCTATCTGTTAAGTTTGTTAACCAGAAGATAAATGGTGCATGACGCATTTCAACACTTTCTAGCAGTACCCAGTACAAAGATATGAAAATCGGCATTTGTATTAGTATTGGAAAACAACCTCCCAAGGGGTTTATCTTCTCCCGCTTATACATATCCATCATCGCCTTACTCATTGCCTGGCGATCATCTCCAAACTGCTCTTTCATTTTTTTCAGGCGAGGGGCAACTTTACGCATTTTAGCCATTGATTTATAACCCATCTCTGACAGCTTATAAAACAGTAACTTAACCGTTAGGGTAAGGAAAATAATAGCCCAACCCCAGTTGCCAAATATTTCATGGAAAAAGTTTAATAACCAGAACAATGGCCTGGAAAAGACGGTGAAAATCCCGTAATCAACGGTTAATTCCAAACCAGGTGCAATTTCAGCCAGTTTCTTTTGTAATTTTGGACCGACCACAAAACGTGAAGTAATTGCTTCAGTTTGCCCAGCCTCAATGGTAATTGCTGAGGTTCTAGCACCGATTGTATAGTGCCCTAAATGACGGTTGAAACGACTAAAATATAAACTGCTTTGGCTTTCTTCTGGTATCCATGCACTCAAAAAATAATGTTCGATCATGGCTAACCAGCCACCATCTAATTGCTTATTTAAATCTTCATCAGCAATATTATTAAAACTAATTTTTTCGTACTTTATTTCATCGTTATAAATGACCGCGCCAGTATAAGTGTGAATGAAAAAGTTATTATTATCATCAACCGGTCGTGAACGTGTGATTTGCATATAATCACTACCACTCCAGTCTTCATAACCAGCAGTAATAATATGATCGACATTGATGACATAACTGTCACGGGTAAAGGTTAATAATTTTTTAACCCTTACGCCGCTATCATTTTCCCAAAATAAGGGGACTTCAACAACATCCTGGCCTTCAGCTAAGCGATAAATGCTTCGCTCACTACGAAATATTGCATTGTGTGATGGTGCCGAATTTTCATTAACTGATACCAGACCAGACTGTGCAATGTAAAAATTAATGACTTCATCATTCATCAATACCAGTTTTTCTTCAGGATTCTCTGCGGTAACAGAGTAATCAAGTAAAACCACTCGGCGAATGTCTCCACCTCTGGTATCAATTTCTACTTCAAGCACGTCCGTAATCACGGTTATGCGATGACTACCGATTGCTTTTTTCTGTTCCTGTGCTGCTGGTAACGCGGCCTGCTGACTGCCTACTGTACCAACAGCTTGTGGTACGCCTTCAAGTAGTAAGTCTTTTTCACTGCTTGCCGTTTCTTGTGTCGCCACCACTGATTCTGGTTTTGGGCCATAATCTTCTTGCCATGCCGCCCACAGCATATAAATAATGAAAAACAGGGTGAAATATAAAAGTATGCGTTGATTCATTTTCTATGTTCCAAAATTTATTCTTTTATCGATCTTTTTAAGGTAAATGTCGTAGGCACGGGATCATAACCGCCACAATGCCATGGGTGGCAACTGAATAGTCGGCGTAGCGATAATATTAAACCGCGAATAACACCAAATCGTTGAAATGCTTCAATCGCGTATTGAGAGCAAGTTGGACTATAGCGACAGCTTGGAGGCAGATAGGGACTAATAAGATACTGATAACCACGAATAATCAGCGTAATTATTTTTACTATAATTTTTCGCATTTTTTATAGAGCTGTTGCCAATGTTGTGCCAACGAATGAAATAACTGCTTATTGCTAGCGGTTGAGCATCGCGCACCGGCTAATACCACATAGTCCGCGCTAAATTTATCCTGTGTTAGCCGAAAACTTTCTCTGGAAATACGTTTCAAGCGGTTCCTTGCTACTGACAGCTTGACTCTTTTTTTGGTAAATGCCATACCAAGTCGTGCATGCTTATACGTATTGGGACACGCTAACACAGTAAAGTAGCGATCTGACGAACGTACAGATTTTTTAAAAACTTGATTATAATCAGCAGCTTTTAATAATCTGGTATGTTTCGGTAAACATACCAAAGACATGATTCTTTCCTAACAGCTTTTAATTAAAACAGGTATTAACGATTATGCACTTGCTAACAAACAACCGCTGTTATGTTAAGTGAATAAAAGGCTCAAGCTGATCAAACTACACAGTCAAACAATGACGGCCTTTTGCACGACGTGCTTTTAATACTCTTCTACCACCTACAGTGCGACTGCGAGCACGAAAACCATGAGTTCTTGCGCGTTTTAAACAGCTTGGTTGAAATGTTCTTTTCATAACTAAATCCAATAAATATCAATATTATAGCGAACCGCGAATTTTACTTGCTACAGCCACTTTAGTCAAAAATAATTCATCTTTCTATGGCTTAATTTTATGCACTACACTCATCTTATATATTTTATCGTTAAGCTGTGGATAAGTCACATTAACAGGTATAAAATCTATCACCTTAAAATAATGCATTATAAATAATAGAGGTTAGCCAGTGTGAGCAAATCAATGTGGTCAAATTGCTTACAGCGTCTGGAACAGGAACTCTCAGATCAGCAGTTAAATACATGGATACGCCCCCTTCAAATTATTGAAGACAATGAACAAATAAAATTGCTGGCTCCTAATCGTTTTGTGCTGGACTGGGTTAAAAAAAACTTCCATGAAAAAATCCAGACTATCTTGTCTGAACTCGACCCCTTACATACTATCCAGTTACGCATTGAAGTTGGTAGTCAAAATGTAATTCGCGATAAACCACCCGTTACTAAAGCTACGGCAGCAGTAACTGACCCGTTCATTACTAATATAAAGCCCAAAATAAACAATTCCCTGGTCGAGCATAATTTAAACCCTTTATTCACCTTTGATAATTTTGTTGAGGGAAAATCAAATCAACTGGCAAAAGCTGCATCTATGCAAGTAGCTGAAAACCCGGGTAGCGCGTATAACCCATTATTTTTTTATGGCGGTGTTGGCTTAGGAAAAACCCACTTAATGCATGCCGTGGGAAACATGATATTAAAACACAAACCTGACGCGCGAATAACTTACATTCATTCTGAACGCTTTGTCGGACACATGGTAAAAGCATTACAACATAATACTATCGATGCCTTTAAACAATACTATCGCTCACTGGATGCCATTCTGGTTGATGATATACAATTTTTTGCTGGCAAAGAACGCTCCCAAGAAGAGTTTTTTCATACCTTTAACGCTTTACTGGAGGGAGGCAGTCAGATTATTTTAAGTTGTGACCGCTACCCTAAAGAAGTAGAAGGTCTGGAAGAGCGCTTACGGTCACGCTTTGGTTGGGGTTTACCGGTTTGTATTGAACCGCCAGAATTAGAAACTCGTGTTGCCATATTGCACAAAAAAGCTGAAGAAGCAAATATTGAGCTGCCAGGCGATGTAGCTTTCTTTATTGCTAAACGAATCCGCTCAAATATTCGAGAACTTGAGGGTGCTTTTCGTCGCGTCATGGCAACAGCAAACTTCACTGCTTCACCTATAACTCTTGAGTTTGCTAAAGAAGCTTTACGTGATCTTATTGCAATACAGGAACGCACTATTACTATTGATAATATCCAGAAAATTGTCGCAGAATATTACAAAATACGCACCTCTGATTTGCATTCTAATCGCCGCAGTCGCTCAATAACTCGACCACGACAGTTAGCAATGGCCTTATCCAAAGAATTAACTAACCATAGTTTACCGGAGATAGGCGCAGCCTTTGGCGGTCGTGACCACACTACAATCTTACATGGCTGTAGAAAAGTCGCCTCTTTAAGAGAATCTGATAGTAAAATTGACGAAGACTATAAAAATCTAATGCGTATTTTAAGTAATTAAAAAAACTGGCAAACAGTTAACAGTTTTTCCACAGCTTATTAGCCATTATGTTTTAAAACTCAACTCTACTTTAAAAAACTGTGTATAAAATGTGGCTTAACACTGAATAAACTGTATTTAAATAAGCATAAAAAACTTATCCACATTTCATCGACAGTTAAAATGCAACTAGCCAAGTGTTTATTAAAGCACTATATTAATGATAAGTTATTGATAAATATAATGTTATTGTATTTATCCACAGTAACTAGTGATACATAATAATAATAATAAAGTATATATAAAAAACTAATAATAATTAAAGGTAACACTATGAAGTTCCAAGTTGATAAGGAAACACTGCTGATACCACTTCAACAGATCATCGGTGCGGTAGAAAAGAAACAAACGATGCCCGCACTTTCTAATGTTCTAATACGAACAACAGAAAATTCATTAACCCTCATTTCTACTGACCTTGAGATTGAGTTGGTTACTCGAATTAATATTATTATTGACGAACCTGGAGAAATTACCGTACCTGCGAGAAAGTTTCTTGATATATGTAAAGCTTTATCCAATGATGCTACGATTAAATTTAGCGTATTAGATGGAAAGGCACGTATTCAGTCTGGACGAAGTCGTTTTAGTTTATCAACGTTACCAGCAAATGACTTTCCAGCACTTGATAGCATCAATAGTATCTATGAATTTGAAATTGCACAAAATACATTACGAGACATTATTGAAAAAACTGCCTTTGCCATGGCACAACAAGATGTTAGGTATTATCTCAATGGCTTAATGTTGGAGCTAAGTGAAAAATATCTACGTGCTGTTGCCACTGATGGTCACCGACTAGCTTATTGTGAAAAAGAGATAAATGCACAGATAGCAGATATTAAACAAGTCATCTTACCCAGAAAAGGAGTGCTTGAGTTAGTACGCATGCTTAGTGATACTGACGACAAGGTTAAAGTTATTTTAGGCAGTAATCATTTACGTGTTGAATTTGATAATTTTAAATTAACATCAAAACTTATTGATGGACGCTTTCCTGACTATCATCGAGTAATGCCAGCCAACGGTAAAAACATACTTATCGCAGACCGTGAACAATTGCGTCTCGCACTTATGCGTGCTTCAATACTGTCAAATGAAAAATATCGTGGCATTCGATTAATTTTAAGCAAGGATTTATTTAAATTACAGGCACAAAATCCAGATATGGAAGAAGCTGATATTGAGCAGGATGTTGATTATAAGGGTGATGAGATAGAAATAGGTTTTAATGTGAACTATATGCTTGATGTTCTTAATGTTACTAACTCTGACACTGTACATGCTACATTATCTGATTCTAACAGCAGCTTTCTGATAACTTATCCCGATCAGCCTGATTGTAAATATGTCATTATGCCCATGCGTTTGTAGCTCTAAGCTGCATATATTACTTAATTTATTTTATGCATGCGATTAACGCAGCTTACAATAAAAAATTTCAGAAACCTGATAGACGTACAGTTAGTACCTGTGCATGGGATTAATCTAATCATTGGTAATAACGCCTCTGGCAAAACCAGTTTACTTGAAGCCATTTATTATCTTAGTCATATTCGATCATTCCGTACACAGTCCATTACAGACCTTATCCTCAGACAATCATCTTATTTACAACTGGTAGCTAATATAGAAACATCAGAAAATAAAATAATACCACTTGGCATTCGCCGAAGTAGAAATAAATCAGAAATACGCCTTAATCATCTAGCCATAAAACGTGTTTCTGATATCACAGCACAATTTCCAATCTTAGCTATTCATCCAGATAGTTATAAATTAATAAGCGGCAGCCCATCACAACGTCGCCAGTATATTGATTGGGGAGTGTTCCACGTGGAACATGGTTTTTTTCAAGCATGGAAACGATATAAAAAATCAATAGCCCAACGTAATGCTTCACTGAAATCTAAACAGGAAGTAGACGTGTGTCAATTATGGAATAATGAAATTAATCGCACTGCACATCATATAGATAGACTAAGGCAGCAATACTTTTCTAAACTTACACCGTATTTAAATGCATTAATTAAGCAGTTTTTTATTCATGATAGTATCGTAATAGAGTACAGGCGTGGATGGGAAACGGGTATTGACTTATTATCACTGTTAGAAAATAATCTGGTTAAAGATAGAATCAAAGGTTATACACAGCATGGTCCACACCGAGCGGATATTATTATAAAAGTTAACGGTCAGTCAGCACAAACCTGTATCTCTCGTGGGCAACAAAAATTACTGGTGGCTTTGATGCGCCTTGCGCAAGCTATGCAGTTTTCTGAGCAATTAAATCAACCTTGCGTATTACTTTATGATGATTTGCCAGCTGAGCTAGACAGTCATCATAGAAAATTGATTCTGTCTGTACTAGCAAAGATGAATATTCAATTATTTATTACCACTATCGAGGAACATCAAATTGACTTGTCTGGCTGGGACATAAAAAAAGTGTTCCACGTGGAACATGGTATGGTGAAATCTGTGTAAAAACGATGATATGATGGATAAAAGCATTGTATATAATGCTCAGTATATCAATACTAAAGACCTGATATAATGCAGTAATTCAAATAAGTGGTTGAAAACATGAGCGCTACAGATACCTATAATTCATCAAGCATTAAAGTTTTAAAAGGACTGGATGCAGTTAGAAAACGACCTGGAATGTACATCGGAGACACAGATGATGGTACGGGTTTACATCATATGGTATTTGAGGTTGTTGATAATTCTATCGATGAAGCACTCGCTGGGCATTGCGATGAAATAAAAGTAAAAATCCATACTGATAATTCAGTGACGGTTTCTGATAATGGGCGCGGCATTCCTACGGAAATCCATGAAGAAGAGGGGGTATCCGCTGCTGAAGTTATTCTAACCATATTGCATGCTGGCGGAAAATTTGATGATAATTCTTATAAAGTGTCAGGGGGTTTACATGGTGTGGGCGTCTCTGTGGTTAATGCATTATCAGAAAAATTAAAATTAAGCATTTATCGCGCAGGAAAAATTCATCAGCAGGAATACTATATGGGTGATCCTGTCTCTTCTTTAGCAGTAACCGGTGATACTGAAAAAACAGGTACCTCACTACGTTTTTGGCCCAGTGGAAAAACCTTTAAAAATATTGAATTTCATTATGATATTTTAAGCAAACGGCTACGAGAGTTATCTTTTCTAAACTCTGGCGTTCGTATTGTACTTATGGATGAGCGTAATGATAAGCAGGATGTATTTGAATATGAAGGTGGAATTCGTTCGTTTGTTGAACATTTGAATAAGAATAAAACGCCTTTACATCCTTCTGTTTTATACTTTATTGAAGAAAAAGAGGGTGTTGTGGTGGAAGTTGCTATGCAATGGAGTGATTCTTACCAAGAAAAAATTTATCCATTTACTAATAACATTCCACAACGAGACGGTGGTTCTCATATTGCTGGTTTTCGCGGTGCATTGACACGTAGTTTAAATAACTATGTTAATCAGTCAAATGCGGCAAAAAAAGCTAAAGTTTCAGTCTCTGGTGATGATGCACGGGAAGGACTCACTGCCGTTGTTTCAGTAAAAGTTCCAGACCCAAAATTTTCTTCACAAACAAAAGATAAATTAGTCTCTTCAGAAGTGAAAGCCATCGTTGAATCTTTAGTTGCTGAAAATTTACAGGATTTTTTATTAGAAAATCCGACAGATGCCAGAAATATCACGGATAAGATTATTGATGCTGCCAGAGCCAGAGAAGCGGCTAGAAAAGCACGCGAAATGACACGTCGAAAAAGTGCTTTGGATATTGCGGGCTTACCTGGGAAGTTAGCTGACTGTCAGGAAAAAGATCCAGCATTATGTGAAATATACCTAGTGGAAGGAGACTCGGCGGGTGGTTCTGCCAAACAGGGTCGTGACCGGCGGACTCAGGCAATATTACCGCTTAAGGGTAAAATACTAAATGTTGAAAAAGCCCGTTTTGATAAAATGCTCGAATCAGCAGAAATTGGAACGTTAATAACAGCGTTAGGCTGTGGCATTGGTAAAGATGAATATAATCCTGATAAATTACGTTATCATCGCATTATCATCATGACTGATGCTGATGTGGACGGCTCACATATTCGTACATTGCTGTTAACTTTCTTTTATCGTCAAATGACTGAACTGGTTGAACGCGGTCATATTTATATCGCACAGCCACCCTTATACAAAGTTAAAAAGGGAAAACAGGAGCGTT
>CAZMLD010000015.1:0-4719 GCA_964566975.1 uncultured Thiotrichaceae bacterium
CCCGAACATTTTCGTTAAATAGCGGGGCTACGCCGTGTTTTGGTTTGTCAGTCGCACCGCCTTCCCGGTTCTTTGCGAAATACGACCGCCATGGATGGCAGAAGTGCGGAAAATGCTAGGAGCAGTTTTCAGTACGTCCAGCCATGGGCATAACGGTGTATCCATGCCTCAGTGCTCGCCTCAGATTTTTGAAAAATTGGACTGAAAAATTTTAATTTTTCGTTACGATTTCTATTTTTGATCAGTCTCCTAGTGGGCGTGGCTGTATCTGAATGAAGAATGCGGCTGAGTTCTCTCGGACAAGCTCCTAGTCTGTGTCAAATGGTGCTTTGTGTTTTATCAAACAGATGTCTTGTCCTGTTTTTCTTCTGCCTGCGGTGAAACAAGGATTTCTTCCAGTTTAAGACCGGTCATGCCGTGGATGGTGCGCCATAGATAATAAAAGATGGCCATCATCATCAGCATCGAGGGAATAGCAATGACGGGATAACTGAGCAGGGTGAGCCGTCCGAGTTCTTCATTGAAAGCGCTGCTACCTGCTGGGCTGGTGACTATCCATGTGGCGAGGATGTAGTTCATCACGGCAGAAAAGAAAAAAGTGGTGCTCAGCAGGTAAGTGGCATTGAGCAGCCGCTTTTCGAAGGTGAGGGTATTGCCGAGTTCTTCAAGTTTGTGCTTGATTTTGTCGACGTTCATTATTGTCGGGCTATAGAGCAACGTTTTTATCAGCGGATAGCGGGTGCGCGTGGAAACCAGCACCGCAATGCCAATGATGGCGGGGATAGCCGCCTCTTTGATCGCCAGCCATTGTGTGTCCAGTTCTAGCAGGCCAATGCCGCCAGTTAGTAATACGCTGACTAGCCCCAGTAGCGCAATAAAGTTGGTTTTTTTGTAGCGGAAGCGCTCGAACAGCCCCCAGCCCAAGGGGAAAGCCAGGGCTGTAATCAGGGCGGTGGTTGCGCCAAGGGCATCATCACCACTGAGCTTCATCAGGATGACAGAAGGTATAACAATACTGACCAGCAGGTCGATCATTGGTCGTGGCTTATGCGTTGGCGTATTTTGTGTGCTGGTGCTGGGGGTTTCGTTCATGCTGTGTTTCTTCAGGGTAGAGTTGCAAAAATCAACGTTTTTATCAACGTGTTACTGGTCGATTGTCACGAATCCAGTGGGTGATGCCGTTACGGACATTATACACCTGAGTGTAACCCAGTTCTTCACTCAGGTAACGCGCCAGTGTGCTGGTACGGTTGCCAGTACGACAAATAAGAATCACCGGATCATCTTTGCTTACCGCATCGGTAAAACGGTGTAAAAAACCGGGTACCATTCGACCGCCACCATCAACAAAAGTTAACAGCTGGCTGTCTGCTACAACACCGGTCTGACGCCATTCTTCTGTGCGGCGGATGTCATAAATGGGTGTGCCCTGTGCGAGCAGAACTTCAAGCTGCTTGTTATTAATATTGTGGTATGGCGGTTCAGTGCAGGCCGACAACATGCTTAGTAGCAGAAAAATGCCGAAGAATCGAATAATCATAGTTATGTCCGTTAAAATTGGCTGGTCAGTAAAGACTTGTGTTCATTATTGGTGTTGCTGGTTGCAGCTGGTATGGGTGTGTCCAGCAATGGCGAAAGCATTGTTTGATGGTGTGAATTCACATGGTCGGCATTTTAAGCGAGGTTGACGTGAAAGAGAAGTCGATTATGCCTGTGGCATTATTCGTTATTCATGAAGTATTGCTGTACCGACCAAGTTTGCGTTGCGTTATATTTAGTGTGTTTTCATCTGTTTTAGTTTACATGGTGCAAGACGACATGGTGTTAAGGCAATGGCTCTCAAATTGATCTCGTGTGACCTTCGCCCGATTAAGGCACGGGCGTCCAGTCGTCAGTTTAGCATAAGCTGTGTGGTGCGTTGCATGCCAGCGACTGCGCTGCGGCCGACTCTGCGACTCGCTCAGCGAAATGGTTGTAGCGACAGAAACTGACGCTGACACTGTAGTTGCCAGTCGTCAGCAGGCAGCAATAGACTTTTCATGGCGGATACATCTGCCTTTTGTGTCGTTACGCCCCGTTATCGTTAACGTGCTGCTTCAGAACATTATCACATTGAAGGACGACTAGCCCGATACGGCAGCGCTGGCCTGTAGTTCATTGCTCTGTGTTTCGAGATGAGTGCGTAACAGACAACCAATACCACCAAGTGACATCAGAGCATCCGATTGATCAACGATTTCTACTGGGCATTCATGCTGGGCAGCGAGGCGTAACAGGGCTTCGCGGACATCAATAGGGCGCACGTCAGAATGGCCGCACTGTGGGCAGTTCGGTGTTTCAGGCAGCTCAATGCCGAAGTTTTTACAGTGAACGCAGTTCCAGCCTGGGTCAGGTTGATAGTCGCTTGCGATAACCAGGGTATCGACTTCGCCCCAGCGCAGTGCGTCGAGTGTGTTTGCTGTACCGACAACGGCAAGGTTGTGGTTGCGTAGTCCTTCGATCAGACGATCAGCAATGCTTTGCGATTCCTGCTCTTCATATTCAATAAAGCTGGACAGCGTTGCCATAACCACATCCGTTTGCTGGTCGCGTTCGCCAGCGGGAATGACGTCGATCAGTTTTTTAGCGAGGTCTTCAGGCAGGGCGCGACGAACTAGCTGGTTGATTTCAGGGTCGCCAGCAATAATCAGGTGGCTATGGCCGCCAGCACTCATTAATTTTTTTAGTAAGTTGATTTGTTCGCGTATAAATTTATCGCCGCGATGTGACTGGTTTACCTGGTAATGTGGGCGACTCCATTCTGAGCGAACACGCTGGCGTATGTCGGCGTTATTCAGCCAAGCCGCAATACTGGCAGCGCCCAGATTGACTTCAAGAATGCGCGCGTAGTTTGGCATGGCGAGTAAAACGATATAACGGTCGTAGTTGTCCTTGATTTCAACCAGATGATAAATATTAGGTGTTGGATAGACCGCAATCCAGTTGGGCAATGGCGCTGCTACCTGTATCGGTAGCATGAAGGCACCGCCAAAAATACCACGTACAAAGATAGCAACGCCTTTGGCTTCAGGGCGCAGGTTGTTCATCAGCCATGTTTCGATTTTTTCCAGCGCATATTCGAGGTCGAGAAGATCATCACCCTTAAGTATTCGGCGCAGTACCCGAGCGCGGTTATCGAGTGTTTCACGCCACTTGTCCGCGCCATCTTCAAGGTTGAGGTAACAGCTGATGAAGGGCGCATCGGATTCTTCCACACTAGCTAGCAGAGTGATGTGCTGTTTAAGTTCGTCAAGAGTGGTCAGGGATGTCATATTCAATTCCTCGTGGGTAGCGTGCTGTTATTTATTTTGTGTGGCTGTTTCTTTCGTGTGATTCCATCTGTTGGTGAATGTTAAGGTTCGGGTTTAGTTGTCAATAGCAAGGGCATGTATTGCCGTGACCGTTGTTTTTTTCGTACGATTGCTAACAAGGTTCTGAGTTGTTAGCAATCGTCGGTTCATCCGATTTATTTCTGTTCGAGTTTCGTCAGCGTTCGGGCAATAATGGCTTCCATATCGCTGCCTGACTGGCTGATGACTTCGGCTACAAGACCGTCCATCATGCCGGCGAACATAGCGCTGTTCATGCGGTTAATAATTACTTTTCCGGTGGTGGTCTGGTAGATTGCGACGCGGCACGGCATCATCGATGCAACAAAGCGTGTGTCGTCATTTTCCAGTAAGCGAGCGCTGTACTGTCCGCTACAGGCTTCAATAACCAACATCGGTTGCAGAGTATAACCTTTGGTCGACAGGATACCTGCCATGTTATGTATCTTGAGTATGCCCCAGCCGCTAGCTTTAACTTCTGCTTTAAACGCTTTAACCGTCTGCGGGAAATTAGCTGGGCTGGTATCTTCCAGAAACATCTGAGGCATTTTGGTCTGTTTGGCAGAATTGTTGTGGGCACTGGCTACAGTGGACGTTAGCATGGCTGTTGCCAGTAGCAGGCCGACCCACATTTTATTCGTATTAATTTTCATTGCTGTCTATTATCCTTTTTAAGTTGGTTACGTTGAGCGTCTATATTAGTATATTATGAAATGCTTGTATACTGTTATTCGCCACTATTCATAAAACCCAATAGATGTAACAGACTGGTGAACAGGTTGAAAATGGCAACAAACAGGGTGACTGTCGCCATGATGTAGTTGGTTTCTCCGCCGTGGATGATATTGCTGGTTTCATATAAAATTAGGCCAGCCATTAACAGGATAAACATGGATGATACTGCCAGCGACAGAGCGGGCATGCCGAGGATAACAGCACCCAGTCCAGCCATGAAAGCAACCAGAATGCCAGCGACTAGGAAGCCACCCATAAAGCTGAAGTCTTTGCGGCTGGTAAGCACATAACCTGATAGCGCAAGGAAAATGGCACCCGTGCCGCCCATTGCAGTCATCACAATCTGCCCACCATTCGCCATCGCCAGATAACTGTTAATAATCGGGCCTATGGTATAACCCATGAAACCTGTTAGAGCGAAGACAAAAACCAGCCCCAGGCTGCTACTGCGAAACTTACTGGTGGCAAATAACAGACCAAAAAAGCCGACAAGTGTTAGCACTAAACCGGGATGGGGCAGGTTGAGAGCCATTGATGTTGCTGCCGTCACAGCGCTGAACAGCAAGGTCATCGACAACAATGTGTAGGTGTTGCGGATGACCTTGTTGGTCGCAAG
>CAZMLD010000015.1:4819-14959 GCA_964566975.1 uncultured Thiotrichaceae bacterium
ACAACCTGTAAGTGACAGCGCTTGTCGGCACCGCCGCGGGGTCCATTGATGTCGGATAGCCGCATAACAACCCGCTGGATGTTATTGTCGCAACAGGTTAGCGCCAAACGTAGTCGTTGTTCAGCGTGGCTGCGTAATGATTCGGTCAAGGTAAACTGGCGTGCCTGGATGTCAATTTGCATAAAATCCTCTGCTGTTTAAGTGGTGTGTTATTTCGTTAGACTTTATATTAGGTCTGCTTGACGGTGGGTAAAAGTCGATTATACTTGTCGCATTATTCGTTATTTACGAAGTAACAATGTTGCAATGATTAACTACAAACACTTGCACTATTTCTGGGCGGTGGCAAGGGAGGGTGGCGTTGCTCGCGCCAGTGAGCGTCTGCACTTGACCCCGCAAACCATCAGTGGGCAATTGAGTTTGCTGGAAGACCGTCTCGGTGTGGCGTTGTTTGCCCGAGTTGGCCGTAACCTCGAACTGACCGAAACGGGCAGGCTGGTGTTGAGTTATGCCGATGAAATATTTTCCTTGGGCGGTGAGCTGGAAGAAGCGATTCAACAATTGCCAGCAGGCCGTCCGCAGCAATTCCGAGTTGGTGTGGTTGATGCATTGCCCAAGACGATTGCTCACCGTATTCTGCAGCCAGCGTTACAGATGGCGGAGCCGATACGCATGATTTGTCGTGAGGCAGGGCTTGATACCTTGCTAGCTGAGCTGGCGGTTCACCGGCTAGATCTGGTGTTGGCAGACTGTCCTATTCCTTCCACCGTCAGTGCCCGAGGTTTTAGTCACAAACTTGGCGAATGTTCCGTCAGCTTTTTTGCCACTGAGGAATTAAAAGCAACACTGAATGATGACTTTCCGCGTTGTCTCGATGGCGCACCATTACTGCTGCCGTGCAGTGGTACTCAGTTACGCTCAAGTATTGACCAGTGGCTGGATAAACAACGCCTGCATCCGCGTGTGGTTGCGGAATTTGACGACAGTGCGTTAATGAAGGCTTTTGGACGGCAGGGCTCGGGGATATTTATCGCCTCAACGGCGATTGAGCTAGAGGTAGAACGGCAGCATCAGGTGACGGCTATTGGTCGAGTTGATGAGATAAAAGAGCATTATTATGCTATCTCTGTTGAGCGTAAAGTGACGCATCCGGTGGTTTCAGCGGTGGTGGAAACGGCGCGAGAAGTGCTGTTTGCCAAAGTTGATGATGTTGATGATAAAGAAAGTACAAACTGAATTGGCGCAGATATTTTACCAACCGATTAAACCATGACGCTTTTAAGTTTTAGCCTGCCAGTCGTTGCCTTACTACCTTTTGTGGGTGCTATTTTTGCCGCAAAATCGGCGACCTATAACCGTTTAAGTTCAGCCTGGGTTGCTGCTGCCGTCACTATACTGGCACTGGCCTTGTTAGTGCCTTCGATGGCGCAGGTGTTTGCTGGCGAGACCTTGATTCAAAGCTGGTCGTGGATACCTGCCATTGGTCTGGAATTTGCCTTTCGCCTAGATGGCCTGGCATTGTTGTTTGCCATACTCATCTTGGGCATTGGTCTATTAGTTATTATTTACGCCCGTTATTACCTCGCCGCAAAAGATTGCATGGGCAGGTTTTTTGCGTATTTACTGATGTTTATGGGCTCAATGTTAGGCATTGTGCTTTCCGAAAACATGATACAGCTGGTGGTTTTCTGGGAGCTAACTTCGCTGTCTTCTTTTTTGTTAATCAGCTACTGGCAGCATCGTAAAGACGCACGTGAAGGTGCCATTATGGCGCTGGTTATCACCGGTGGCGGTGGCTTGGCATTGATGGCTGGCGTGCTCATGCTGGGCAATATTGTTGGCAGCTATAATCTTAGCGATGTACTGGCTGCGGGTGACTTGGTTCGTTCGCACGAACTGTATCTGCCCATTCTTATTCTTATCTTAATCGGCGTTTTCACCAAGTCAGCACAGTTTCCGTTTCACTTCTGGCTACCGCATGCGATGGCCGCGCCAACCCCAGTTTCTGCCTATTTACATTCGGCGACCATGGTGAAAGCGGGTATTTTTCTGTTAGCTCGGTTTTTCCCGGTGCTGTCTGGCACACCTGAATGGAGCTGGATTGTGGGTGGTGTCGGGTTGTTTACGCTGTTGTTTGGCGCGTATATGGCGTTATTTCAACATGACATTAAAGGTTTGCTGGCGTATTCAACAATCAGCCATTTAGGGTTAATCACCTTGTTGTTTGGGCTTGGCACACACATGGCCGTAGTGGCGGCTATTTTTCATATTATTAACCATGCAACGTTTAAAGCCTCGCTATTTATGGTGGCGGGTATTATTGATCACGAAACGGGAACGCGTGACATGCGCCGACTTAATGGTTTACTCAAATATATGCCGCATACCGCTGTGCTGGCGATGATCGCTGCTGCAGCCATGGCAGGTGTGCCTTTGCTGAATGGGTTTTTGAGCAAAGAAATGCTCTTTGAACAGGCGCTGTCGACAGCGTATGTGACACCTTTTCTCTGGGTGGTGCCGGTATTAGTGACGCTGGCGGCTGTGTTTGCCGTGGCGTATTCAATACGTTTTATTCATGACGTATTTTTTAATGGTGAAGCCGTTAACTTACCCAAAATACCACATGAGCCAGCTCGTTTTATGAAAATCCCTATCGATTTGTTGGTGCTGCTTTGTTTAGCCGTTGGTATTCTTCCCATGATTGTGGTCGCGCCCATTCTGGCAGTGGCGGTTGCAGGCAGTTTACAGGCTGCGCCTCCTGAATATAGCTTAGCAATATGGCATGGTTTTAATCTGCCATTAATGATGAGTGTTTTAGCTTTAGCCTTAGGCGTGCTGCTTTATATATATCGTGAACGTTTATTTATCTGGCATGAGCAGAGAATTGCCCATCTAGATGCACGAGTTATTTATCATCTCATTTTAAATAGCCTTGCTAAACTCGCAACGGTGATCACTCGTGCTTTTGATAAAGGCTCTTTACAAAATGCCGTCGCCTGGCTCATTGGCACTGCCCTAGTCGCAGGTGTCATTGGTTTCACGTCTGTTTCTGCGCCTTTACTGGGGCAACGGGAACTCATGCCAATTGACGGGGTGAGTCTACTGGCGGCCTTTGTATTAATTGCTGCCAGTATTATGACGGTTGTTTTACATCGTCAACGCCTACTTTCGCTGGTGATGATAGGTGTTGTCGGCTTAATCGTCGCCCTTGTTTTTGTTAAGTTTTCTGCCCCCGACCTAGCGTTAACGCAGCTTTCGGTAGAAATTGTGACCATCGTTTTGCTATTACTGGCACTGTACTTTTTACCTCAAACCAGTCCTAAAGAAGTGAGCCGCTTACGCCTCTCCCGGGATGTGGTGGTTTCAGTGCTGTCGGGTGTCGGTGTGATGATATTAGCGATGGCGGTGATGACACGAGACTTCCTGTCTATTTCAGAATTTTTCCTTGCGAACTCGGTGCCTGGTGGCGGTGGTACCAATGTGGTTAATGTTATCCTGGTTGATTTTCGCGGTACCGATACACTGGGAGAGATTGTCGTTTTAGCGTTAGCTGGTTTAGGCATTTATGCCCTGTTACAGGGCTTGAAACTATATGCCCCTGTCAATAATGAAACAGGCTTGAGATGGAACGACGACAGCCATCCAGTTATCATGCAAACATTAATACGCCTGTTGTTTCCATTAATGTTAATGGTGGCCGTCTTTGTTTTTTTACGGGGTCATAATTTACCGGGCGGGGGGTTTATCGCGGGTTTGATTGCTGCCGTTGCTTTAATCGTACAGTATCTTGCCAATGGTATCGCGTGTACGGGTGCGCGACTTAAGGTGGATATGCACGGGGTGATCGGGGCAGGTTTACTCATTGCGACCCTCACGGGACTAGTCGCAATGGGTTTCGCTTATCCCTTCCTGACGACCACTTACACCTATTTGACTTGGCCAGTGGTGGGTAAGTTTGAAGTCGCCAGTGCCATCGCTTTTGATCTCGGTGTGTTCCTGGTTGTTGTTGGAGCCACCGTGTTGAGCTTGGTGCAACTTGGTAAACTAAGTGATGCGTCACATAAACAGCGCCAGTTGGAGAAAAAATAATGGAGTGGTTGATTGCGCTAATCATTGGTGTGCTTACCGCAAGTGGCGTGTATCTCACCTTACGCGCCCGCACTTTTCCCGTGGTACTGGGTTTAACCCTGCTGGCTTATGGGGTGAACCTTTTTTTATTCGCCATGGGGCGTTTAACCATCGGCCAGCCTGCGGTGATTAACGCCGCAGCAGAAGGTTACAGTGACCCTTTGCCACAGGCGTTAGTATTAACCGCCATTGTTATTGCTTTTGGTATGACTGCGTTTTTAATTGTACTGGCGTTGAAAGCACGTGGTGAACTGGGCAACGACCATGTTGATGGCCTGCACTTGGCAAAAGACGAGTTACCGCTTGCTGAGGCGCATAATACTGAGGAAGAAAAAAACATAACAATGTCTCAGCAGGAGACTAAAAAATGACACATTTAGTTGCCTGGCCGGTATTTTTGCCCCTGGTCGCTGGCTTTGTTGTGCTCTTTGCCCGAACAGGAGGCTTACAACTACAGCGTATCATCAATCTGCTGGTGGTATCTGGGTTCGTTGTCTTAAGTTATTTCCTGCTTAAAGAGGCTTCAACAGGGAGTTATCAGGTTTATTTGCTGGGTAACTGGCAGGCGCCTTTTGGCATTGTGCTGGTGCTGGATAAACTCTCCGCATTGATGGTAGCGATAACCTCGGTACTGGCTTTAGCGGCTTTGGTTTACGCCATTGCAACGGATACCGATAAAAAAGGCGCGCATTTTCATGTTTTATTTCAGTTGTTACTGTTTGGTTTAAATGGCGCATTTTTAACGGGGGATTTGTTCAATCTTTTTGTCTTTTTTGAAGTATTGCTACTGGCATCCTATGGACTGTTATTGCATGGTGGTGGGCGTTTACGCACCAAAGCAGGTTTGCATTACGTGGTTATTAACCTAGTTAGCGCGACTTTGTTCTTATTTGCCGTGGGTACCTTATACGGTGTTCTAGGCACGCTGAACATTGCTGATATGGCGGTTAAGGTTGCGTTATTACCGGAAGATGATCTTGCTCTGGTTGCCGCAGCAGGTTTGTTATTGCTGGTCGTGTTTGGTGTCAAGGCAGCCTTGTTCCCATTATATTTATGGCTACCTACCGCCTATACCCATACCTCGGCAGCAGTGGCAGCGATGTTTGCTATCATGACCAAGGTTGGCATCTATGCCATTATCCGAGTACACGGTACCATTTTTGGCGACGATGCGGGGGTGTTGGCAAATTATTACATGCCCTGGTTATTAGCGCTGGGTTTGCTGACACTTCTGTTGGCCGCGTTCGGGGTAATGGCTGCCAGAGGCTTGCGAGAGCAAGTGGCCTATCTGGTCTTAGCTTCCGTGGCAACGTTGCTGGTTGCTGTTGCAATAAACACGACTCTGGCATTGAGTGCTGCTTTATACTATCTGATTCACTCTACTTTAATCGCAGGTGGCATGTTTTTGTTAGCCGACATTATTACCCGCAGTCGTGGTTCATTTGAAGACCGTTTTGAGAGTGGATACGCCATGCCCAATGCGGTGTTGATTGGCGCTCTATTCATGTTCGGGGCAGTCGCGATGACTGGCATGCCACCTTTGTCAGGCTTTTTTGGTAAGGTACTTATCCTAAGCGCATCATTCGAGCATCATTGGTCTAGTGTCATTTTAACGGTGGTGTTAGTTGCTGGTTTTATGATGATTATTACCATGGCGCGTAGCGGCTCGTTATTGTTTTATCAAGTAATGCCTAATCGTAAAATGAATAACCAGCCAGATGGTGTGCCGGCAACGAGTATGCAGACAGCAAGTACACAAATAAAGAGTGCCTCAGGCATAAATACGGTTAGTGGTAATACGGATACCAGTACAATGGGTGAGTCTCAAATTAGCCCGCTTAAAAACCGTTTGTCACGCATAACTGTTATCGCATTATTTATCGCCAGCCCACTGTTGGTTTTATTTGCCGGGCCAATTACTGCTTTTACCGAATCAGCGGCTAAACAACAGTTTGATAGTAAAAGTTATATTGAAGCGGTGCTGTCGCAACAGCCAGTATCGAGGTGGGGAGAATGATGCTTAAAACATGGACTAATAAAATAGTACCGCATCCAGTTCTTAGCCTCATTTTATGGGCTACTTGGTTATTGCTTAACAATACCATTGCTGCTGGGCATATTGTACTTGGGTTTTTCCTTGCCATTTTTATTCCATTACTTACCGCTGGCTTATGGCCAGAAAAAGTGCAAATTAAAGCCCCGCTAACGCTGTTAAAATTTATCATTATTGTCTTGTGGGACATTGCCATTGCCAACATGATTGTTGCGAAATTAATTTTGGGGCGCAATGAAAAATTACAGCCTGCTTTTTTTTATATCGAACTGGACATACAAACACCATTAGGCATTAGTTGGCTAGCCAACACTATTTCCTTAACGCCGGGTACGGTCTCATGTGACCTTAGTATCGATCGTCGTCGCTTACTGGTGCATGCGCTGCATGTAGACGATATTGCCGAAACGATTAAACAAATAAAACAACGCTACGAAACACCACTTAAAAAGGTATTTGTTCCATGTTAGGCTCGATGCTAGAAACGGTTTTACCCTTTGCCTTCGCCATGCTGGCTTTTTCCATATTGCTCAGTTTTCTGCGTTTACTAAAAGGGCCAGATTTGCCTGATCGTATTCTGGCACTAGATACGCTTTATATTAATGCCATTGCGCTGGTGATTTTGCTGGGTTTGCATTTGGGTAGTGACCTGTATTTTGAAGCCGCATTATTAATTGCAGTGATGGGTTTTGTTGGCACCATTGCGCTCAGTAAGTACCTGTTACGCGGCGACATAATGGAGTGAATGGTGAAAATATTATTCATGGGAGGCGTATATGCTTGACCTAATCCTGGCTGCGTTGGTATTGATCGGTGCCTTCTTTACCCTGGTCGGTTCAATCGGTTTATATAAACTGCCCGACTTTTATATGCGTTTGCATGGCCCGACTAAAGCCACCACCTTAGGGGTTGGTGCTATTTTAATTGCCTCCATGCTATATTTCGGTTTTAGCACTGAATCGGTCAGCATGCACGAAATACTGGTGACCGTGTTTTTATTTATAACCGCGCCAGTAAGTGCTCATTTGATGGCAAAATCTGCATTACATATTAAACTAAAGACAGTAGAACGTACGCATACTGATGAGTGAAGACTTTAAAAGGTATCTCTAAAAATAGAAGTACCCTCTATTGTTTCGGCGCTTTAAGAATCGGCGCTTTAAGAAATTCAATACCTGCCAGCCTCAAACCAGCTAGACAGATAAAATTAAACGGAAAAATATAAAAAGTTGGAGAGCTGGATGAAGAAAGTTCAATATCATGATGTGGTGCAGTTGGAACGCTTCGATGTCAGTAAAATTAGTTACAATGAACTAACCCGTTGCCCTGAGGCGGCGTATCAGAAATTCCACATCAAGCCGCGGGACGCTTATCGTCTTATTAAGCCGTATTTTCAAGACAGGGTGCTGGAACAACTTCGCGCAGTGATGCCACTGGCGGTGTATTTAACCTTGTTCCAAATGTTAATTTTACGACAGCCTATCATTGATGCAGGGGTAATAGCAGCGGGGCTATTTGCCGTGGTTATTGGCTTAATGCTTTTTATGGACGGTTTGCGCCTAGGGCTAATGCCGTTTGGCGAAGTGATAGGCAACAAGCTACCGCAAAAGTCTACCCTGCCCATTGTATTAATGGTGGTTTTTTTATTGGGTATCGGTGTGACCTTCGCCGAACCTGCGATTGGCGCACTGAAAGCAGCAGGCGCCAATGTCGACCCATATCTTGCGCCGTACCTTTACACCATATTAAATGACTGGACAGGTATTTTGGTGCTGGTCATCGGCGGCGGTGTTGGCTTGGCGGCAGTGCTGGGCACTTTGCGCTTTTTGTACGACTGGAGTCTCAAGCCCCTCATTTTTCTTACCATTGTGCCGACACTGATGTTAACGGTTTATCTTATGCAAGATGAACACTTAAGTCGCATAATCGGTCTGGCATGGGATAGTGGCGCGGTGACTACCGGCCCAGTTACCGTGCCTTTGGTGCTGGCGTTAGGCATTGGCATTGCGTCGGCAGCGGGTAATAACAATCAGTCCCTATCAGGTTTTGGTATTGTCACACTGGCCTCGTTGTTTCCCATTATGGGGGTGCAACTGTTAGCCATTTATATTCATAGCACGGTGTCGGTCGATGAAATTTTAGCCGGTGTGTATTTAGTAAAAGAAGCCGACCCTGCCTGGTTTGAGCAAGCACCTTATCGCGAGATTATTTCTGGTATACGTGCGATTGTGCCGTTAATGATTTTTTTAGCACTGGTGTTATTCTTTGTCTTGCGCGAGCGTCTGCCAAATGCACGCACGGTCTTAATTGGTCTGGTATTTGCCGTACTCGGCATGATAATTTTCAGTCTTGGTTTAACCTATGGTTTAGCGAAACTGGGCGGACAGGCTGGCTCATTGATTCCTGCCGCTTTTACAACGATAGAATTCATTGAAGAATCACCCTTATATTGGTTTACTCTGGGTTTGGGCATTACTTTAGCGTTTTCTTTCCTTCTGGGCTTTGGCGCGACGCTGGCAGAACCGGCACTCAATGCGTTAGGTCTGACGGTGGAAAGATTAACCAATGGCGCATTTAAAAAGAAAACCCTGATGAAAGCGGTGGCAATTGGTGTGGGCTTAGGCATTGCTGTTGGTGTGATGAAAATTATTTTTGACCTGCCGTTAGCCTGGTTATTGCTGCCAACCTATTTATTTGCCTTGATCTTGACCCTGTTCTCGACTGAGGAATTTGTCAATGTGGCATGGGATAGCGCGGGCGTGACCACAGGGCCAGTGACCGTTCCCCTGATACTGGCAATGGGGCTGGGGCTAGGTTCGGCAGTTGGCGCGGTGGAAGGGTTTGGCATATTGTCGATGGCATCCATCGGTCCTATCATAACCGTATTGATAACAGGGTTATGGATTAAGCATCGTGCGCAGATAAGCATTCTTGAATAGACTGTTCATCGCGTTCTGGTGTCGAGACTATCGAATATATCGTATAAAAAAATTGATCCGTGTGAATAGACGACTATCAAATGGTTCAGCCTTTTTCAATAAAATGTAATGTCGGCAACCCTGTAACAGGAGAAAGAAATGGCAAATCAAAAAGCAATGACAATCTTAACCGGTGTGTCACTGATTACCTGTATGGTGCAAAAAGGCAAGGCGGATGCAATTGTTGCTGCGGCACGTTCTGCTGGCGCACAGGGTGCTTCGATGCATTATGGTCGGGGTGCGGGCGTACGTGAGCGTTTAGGGTTGTTGAGCATTACCATCAACGCCGAAAAAGAAGTGATTCAAATTATGGTGTCTAAACAACAGGAAAAAGAAGTTTTCGCTGAGATGTTTGTCGCCGGTGAGCTAGACATACCCGGTATGGGTATCATGTTCGTTACCCCGTTAGACAAAGCAGCCACCTATATTTCTCCTGCCATACTTGAGCGCATTGAACAAGATCGTAAATTGAATGCAGGCGACACGCCAGCGCAGCAGGGGGAATAGTGTTAAAACTAGAGGAGTGTCAATCGGCAAAGTTGATCGTCTGTGTGTGCGCGAGAGAGCAATCGCTGGCGGCATTAGAAACTCTGGAAGCATCCGAACATGTAATCGCATCCGTATACACGGCTATTCGAAGTAAAAGCAGCGGAGTAGATAATGCACAATGGAGTGATATGGACTCTTTAAATGTAACGGCTATGTCTCAACACGCCGAAACAGTATTTGAAATGCTGTATCACCTACTGGAAATTGAAACTTGTGAAGGGGCGTATATGTATCAGGTGGATGTGCCATATATGACAAGCTTTGAACTGCCTGACATCCCAGAAGAAGGTATACCCGTTTCCTCTTTGGATGATTGTGAGGCTTTACCCGAAGGCATGGACGAAAAAACAGCGAAAGCGTTAAGGGCATTAGTGGATATTGATTAACATTATCCTAAAAAAATCAGTTGAACCTACTGTGGATGCCTAATAC